>JAIDFC010000061.1 GCA_029054535.1 Rikenella sp.
TTCTATGCCTATGCTCCGGCGGTGGCGATGACCGCGAGGCCGACCCTTCAGGTCGGACACGGTATCGATCTGATCGCCACGGATGTCGTTACGAAATTCGTCGGCGGAAAACGAACGAACGTCGATCTTTTGTTCGCCCACAAGGCCTCTCAACTACACTTTACCGTAACGCGAAAAGCCGATGCCAATACCGTTTTCGCCGTCTCGATGCAGGACGAAGGGGTGAAAATCGAAAAATTGGCCGCTTCTCCGGCCGTGTATACGCTGGGCGGCGATATTGCGGTCGCCGGAACCTCGTATAACGGCGTTTCCGAGATCCCTGGCTCGCGTTTCACTCCCGTCAACGAGTATACGACCGCCGCGCTGGATACGGTCCTCGCCCGCGAGGCGAACACTTCGGCGGCGGACGATCTTCGGTTGACCTTCAACATTTTGGTCAACGAGGCCCTCTACAAAACCTACACGGCGACCGTCAGCCGGCAGCAACTCCGGCCCGGGAATCGCTATTTGTTCAACGTCCTGGTCAAGGACGGCGGGGCGGTGCTGACCCTGTTCGAACTCCTGCCCTGGACCCGCAATGTGTTGACCGACCTGGAGGTCGGAGGCGATCCTTCGAACGGCATCGTGCTCGGCGAGTGGACCGAGGCAGGGTGGAGTACCGGCATGGGGGACGAAGGCGTCGTGCCGTTTTAAGAGCGGCGACGGGCCGGAGGAGTGGGGGGATTTCTTAAGTTTCGAGATATAATCAGGGTATGAAAAGGATAATCTTAATCTTGTTGTTTGCGGGAGCGGTCTGTTCCTGCAAACGGAACGACGGGACGGAGCCGAACGGAGATCGGACGACCGTTTTCGAACTCAAGCCCGGGTCGTTCGACATGAAGCAGACCAAGTTGACCGCCGTACAGGAAAATACGTTGGCCGATGTCGCCGTCCTCCAGTTCGACGGGGCGGGGAACTTCGTGAAGTACATCTACAAAGCCGGAGCGGTAACGGATAACAAGTTGGCGTTGGATCTGACCTCCGGGGCGAACCAGACGGTCGTTTTCGTCGCCAATGTGGCGGATGCTGCACCGTTCAACGGTTTTTCGGGGACGCTGGAGCAGTGTCGGGCGTTGACGAAAACGGTGGCCGATGAAGCGGCACTCACCGCCGGGAATGCCTTGGTGATGTACGGCGAATATCGCGGAGCGGTGGTCGGCGGAAAGACTCAGGCGGCCGTCGTCATGAAACGGGCGTTGGCCAAGATCGAACTGACCTATTGGGTCGACATTCCGGACGCAGCCGATCGGCATATCACTTTTACGCTGAAAACCATTCGGTTACGGAACGTTCCGCAGGTGGTTTCGTATGCCGATCCGGCGGAGATCTATCCGGCATCGACGGCTGCGTTCGGCGATTATCCGGCGGTGAGCGTATCGACCCAGCCGACGGCGGATCAGCCGGGGATGCAGACTTGGTATGTGCCGGAGAACAAGCGCGGTACGGGAACGGCCGAAGTCGCTTCGCAGAAGACCGCCGAGGCTTTGGCGGTCGGCGGAGAGCGGGCGACCTACCTGGAGATGATCGGCGATTATACGCGAGACGGGCAGACGTTGGAGTTGGCTTACGACCTTTATCTGGGGGCCGATCCGATCAAGGATTATAACCTGAAACGGAACACGATCTATCGGGTCGAGGCGGTGATCAAGGGGGCCAATGCGGTGGACCTTCGGATCTCAGTGATCGACGGCGGCGGTGAACTGTCGATCGACGACGAAGCGCTGGGGAACGAGGCCGGAGATGCGGTGATGGGGGGAAACCGCTCGTCGAACTGTTACATGATCCATCCGCAGGCCACGGAAAAGGATGTGCGGATCCCTGTCCTGCGGGCGAACGAGATCTATCGGGATGCTTTTTGCGATCGTTACGGCTTGTTGCAGGCGGCGGGCTATCGTCAGAACGACTCGTTGCCGGCCGAGGTGTCCGATCGGCAGTGGGAGGCCGAGGTGTTGTGGCAGGACCAAAACACGAAGATGGTCGAGATCACCAACGGGACGATCCGGACCCGGAACGACGAGATCGTGCTGCGACCTGTGGGGGTAGCTGGTAATTGCGTGGTCGGCCTGCGGAACCTGACCACCGGAGAGCTGGCCTGGAGTTGGCACCTGTGGATCACCGATTACGAACCGACGGTGGACTACGCCGGCGACCTCTCGGTGGGCGAGGTGCACCAGTACACCGGATGGATGCAGAGCAACGGTAAATTCATCATGGATCGCAATCTGGGCGCCTCGTCCGGACCTTACGGGGTCGGTTCGTGGGGGTTGCTCTACCAGTGGGGGCGCAAGGATCCGTTCGTCGGGGCGGCCGGGAGCGGAACGACTGCTCGAACCTGGTACGTGCCGGACGGAGGAGGCGGGTTCCGGGCGGCGACGGAGGACGACATGCCGAAAACGGCGGCCGGAACGGGTGTCAATCTCTACCAGGCGGTGGTGAATCCGATGACTTTCTTCGTGAATGGCACGAACCAGGACTGGACGGCTCAGAGCACCGGGCTGTGGCAGGACGGGGTGAAAACCCTCTTCGATCCTTGTCCTATCGGTTGGCGGGTTCCGCGGCAGGCGATTTGGGAGCGGGTGAGTACCTCGAACGCCCTGTGGGAGGCGACTCATGGTACCGGAAACACGGGCGTACAGTTGTGGAATATCGTCCTGGCCGGTCCGGCGTGGTATCCGGCGCAGGGCTATCGGACGGCGGCGACGGGAGCCGTGGCGGACGGAGCGGTCCGCGGAGGACACTGGTCGTCGACCGAGAGCGGAACGGAGTCCGTGGCGTGGACGGTTTCGAATCCGGTCTCATTGCCCGCGGCGGCCGGACGGGGCAATGGGTATGCCGTACGGTGCGTGAGGGAATAGACGAACGAGAGGATCCGAATGATCTGAGAGAAACAAAACAAAAAAAATGATATGAAAACACTGATTGCATTATGCTCGGCAGCCCTTCTGCTGGCATCCTGCACCCAAAGAATCGACGAAGGATTCGGAAGCACGGGCGAACCGGTTCAGGTGGAACTGGGTTTTACCATCGAAGAGGCTGCCTCGGCCGCTGTGAGCGGGGGCGAGTCGACCAAAGTCTACAAG
>JAIDFC010000062.1 GCA_029054535.1 Rikenella sp.
TTCTATGTCGGAAAAATCGGAACGGGAGTGATTCAGCTGCTTACGCTCGGCCTTTGCGGGATCTGGACATTGATCGACTTTATCCTGATCCTGACGGGCAGCTTCACCGACGAGAATGGTAAGAAACTGAAACTGCAGTAACGCCGTCGCGTTGAACGATCGAGCGAAAGGCCTCTTGAGCAGGCGACTGTTTTTTCGGAGGCTGGGTTTCTGCTTGTTGCTCTTGCTGCCGGTGGGGATCGCCGTCGCACCATTGGCGTGGGTGATGCCGGCGCCGGGCGAGACGGAGCCGTTTACGTTCTGCCTCTTCACCAACCTCACGGGGCACCACTGTCCGGGGTGTGGGATGACGCGGGCGGTGTTTTGCGTCCTGCACGGCGAGTTCGCTCGGGCGTGGGCTTGCAATCGGCTCGTGGTCGTCGTTTTCCCGTTGTTGGTCTGGTTTTGGGGAGCGTGGGTGCTGAAACTGAAGCGGAAATATTTTCGGACAACCCGTTGAGATTATGAAGATCGGAATAGGCATTACGGGCGCGAGCGGAACGATCTACGCCGAACGGCTTCTGGAGCGGCTGGTCGCCTTGCGCGCGGCGGGTCGGATCGATGCCGTGGCCGCGGTCTTCACCGACCGTGGACGAGAGGTCGCACGCCTCGAACGGCCGGATTTTCCGGCGCGGGTCGAAGCGTTGAACGACGACCGACGGCTGACGTTGTACCGAAACGACGATTTTTTCACTCCGGCGGCCTCGGGGTCGGCGGGGTTCGACGCGTGGGTCGTTGTGCCGTGCAGCATGGGGATGGTCGGGCGGATTGCGGGAGGCGTTTCGAACGACCTGATCTCCCGTGCGGCTGACGTGATGCTCAAGGAGAATGCGCCGCGGCGGTCGCGGACACTGATCCTCTGTCCGCGCGAAACGCCGCTCTCGCTGGTCCACCTGCGCAACCTGACGGCGATTCGGGAGGCGGGGGGAATAATATTGCCCGCCATGCCGGCGTTCTATACCGGTCCGCAGACCCTGGAAGAGGCCGTGGATACGGTCGTCGATCGGATCCTGGCGCAGCTCGACCTCCTGCCGGACGGATATGTCGGATGGAGGGAATAAATTTTGACTATTCGGGGGAATAATCTTACATTTGCAAGACATAATCAACTCAATTCAATCATACTCATGGCTTACAAAATTGATCCTGACAAGTGCGTAGCTTGCGGTACCTGCATCGACGAATGTCCGGTAGGGGCTATCTCAGCCGGCGACGTTTATGTGATCGACGCGTCGACGTGTATCGACTGCGGCACGTGTGCCGGTGTTTGTCCGGCGGAAGCGATCGCGCCGGAGGCGTAGTCGTTTTTTCGTGCGGCGACGCGCGAGAATCTTGGCGGGGAGATGTAAATGGCTTTACATCTCCCCGCTGTTTTTGTTTTTGTGTGGCTTTATGCGGGCGACGGTAGTCGTGAATTTTGCAGAGGATCGGGCCTGCCGCAGGTTGGAACTGCAACGAGCACTGTCGAGTTGCGGAGCCAGCCGATGGGCGGCGGCTGGCCCGCGTGCCCGCAGGGCTTGGTTTACTTCGAACAGCAACAGCCCGGAGCCTCTCCAGACGACGGACTGTCATCGGGAGATCGCGGTTACTGCCGAGATGAAAACGGAACCGGAATAAACAAGGGCGCGGATCGATTCGAAAAACTGTCCGTCAGAGGCGTCGCAACCTCCCGGAAAGTCGGGAAAAGTGATAACTTTGCAGAGTATGGTACGGAAATTATGCAGGATATTCGGCGTTGCGCTGTTCGGGCTGTTGCTCGGCGCGTGCGACGACGCGAACGACCGGAATCAGTTGGCTGTTTACTTGTGCGACAGCCCGGCGGATTACGGCGGAGTGGATTGTTATGTCGAAAGCGTCGAGGTACGGAGCGGCGGGGAGTGGATCGCGATGGAGGTGCCGAGTCGTTATTTCGCCATGATGGAGCTGGTGAACGGTAAGATGCAGGAGGCCGGTCGCGCGACGCTACCGAGCGGCGGGCGGTACGATGCCGTGCGGATCGGCTTCGCGACGGAGGGGAATCGGTTGGTGATCGCCGGCGAGAGCTTCCCGTTGGCGGTGAGCGAGTCCGATGCGGAGGTGGTCGTGGAGTTTCCGGCCGTTACGATGGATGGACCCGATCGGCCGTTGCTCTTCGACCTCGATATCGCTTCGTCGGTGGTCGAGGACGCGACTGCAGAGAGCGGCTATCGCTTCCGTCCGCAGGTGGAGTTTGTGGATGTCGAGGCGTGCGGGGCGGTGCAGGGGGGATTTCAGATCGGGAGTGCGGCCGTGCAGTCGCGGTTGTGGATCCGGTTCACGGACTGGGCCACCGGCGAAGTCCGTTCGACTTATTGTGCGCTCGATCCGGCCGGAGCGTTTTTTATGCGACTCCTGCCAGGGGAATATACCTTGGAGGTCATACCCGGTCGGGGGACGACGGCGGCTCCCTATTCGACCCGGCTGTCTGTGGAGCGTCGACAGGTTACCGACCTGGGGACGATTGTTTTGGGAACTAACGACTTATAGAGAGAGGCGGAGAACTGAAGACGATGCGGCGGAACATTCCAAGCAAATGGGGGCTGGCGATCCTGACGGTCGTTGCGCTGTTCGCGGGGCTGACCTCGTGCAACACGTTGCGCTACGTGCCTCAGGATCGGTACCTGTTGCGTCGCAATGTCGTCGAGATCGAAGGAGTGCATCGGGCGTCGCGCCGCGAACGGGTGTTGCCCAAGGACCTCATGCAGTACGTCCAGCAGCGACCCAATAACCGGTTGTTGGGGGTGGGGATCTACCTGGGGATGTACAACCTGACCGACACGGCCAAGCACAACGGTTGGCAGCGGTTCTGGCGGGAACGGATCGGCGAGGCGCCGGTGATCTACGATCCGAGGCAGACGGTGCGGTCGCGCGAGATGATGCAAGTCTATCTGACCTCGCGGGGCTATCTGGACGGTACGGTGAGCGACTCGGTGGAGTACCACCGGCGCAAACGCAAGGTTACGGTGCGGTATGTGGCGCGGGAGGGGCAGCCGTATACCGTGTCCGAGATCCGCTATCGGATCGACGATTCGTTTCTGGAGCCGATCATCCTGGCCGATACGGCGGCGAGCTTGTTGCACGCGGGGATGATCTACGATCGCGAGGTGTTCGACGCCGAACGGGAGCGGATCGCCGCCCGGTTGCAGGACCAGGGGTTCTGGAGCTTCAACAAAGGGTATATTACTTATACGGCCGATACGATGGGCTTGGACCATGCGATGACTCTCACGTTGCAGGTGAGGCGTCGGGTGGCCTACATAACGCCCGACGGAGAGCAGGTCCTGGAAAACCACCCGCTCTACCGAATCGGGCGGATGACGGTCAATACGGACTACGATCCTACGCGTTCGCCGGAGGAGTTGGAGCGGATGCCGTGGGATACGCTGCGTTACCGCGGGATCGACATCTTGTCGCTCGGCAAGCCGCGCCTCAAAGAGCATCTGCTGACCGGCGCGATTCGGTTGGCTCCCGGCGAATTGTACGATCGGAGCGGTGTGCGGCGGACCTACGATAATATTCGGAATTTTCAGTACAGCTCGAATATCCTGTTCAATGAGCTGCCGGGGGACACCTCGCGCGGAGCGGCGACGGAGGTTCGGCGGAGCGGGCCGGACGGGCGAACGGTCTCGACCCGCGAACGGGAGCTGGCCTGTCTGATCCAGTGTACGCCCAACGTGCGGCAGAACTTCAACATCGACGCCGAACTCTCGACCACGGCCGATTACTATTCGATGGCCTTGACGCTGGGGTACCAGAACAAGAACCTCTTTCGCGGGGCGGAGAATCTGACGGTCAACTTCCGCGGGGCCTACGAATTGATGAAAAACAAAGGGAACCACAATTCCTACGAGTTCGGGGTGAATGTCGGGCTGGATATTCCGCGGTTCCTGTTGCCGGTTCGGGACGAGAAGTTGGCGCGGTTCGCCCAACAGAAAACCAATATCTCGATCTCGTACGACATCCAACGGCGACCGGACTACAACCGGACGATCGCCGGCGGAACGTTCGGTTATTCGTGGTCGTGGCGTAACGGAGCGCGGTTGCAGATCAATCCGGCGGATATCAACGTGGTGGATGTGCCGTGGATCGATGCCGATTTCAAAAACAGCATCGAGAATCCGTACCTCAAAAACAGTTACGAATCGCAGTTGATCGCCGGTCTGTCGGCGGGCTACTATTTCCAGACGAATCCCAATCCGAGTCCGCGGGCGAACAACCTCTCGATCCGCCTGACGGGGGATGTGAACGGAAACTTGTTGCGGGGGTTGACTTCGTGGCTGGGCAAGCCGTCGACGATCAACGTCGGGCAGGACGACCAGGAGACTTTCTACCGAATCTTCGGGATCCGCTATGCGCAGTATGCGCGACTCAGTCTCGACATCAGCCAGCGGGCCAACCTGACGGCGACGACTCAACTGGCCTGGCGTTTCTTCGTGGGGGGCGGAGTGGCTTACGGAAACTCGAAAACGTTGCCTTTCGAGCGGCTCTACTTCGCCGGTGGGGCCAACAGTATGCGGGGGTGGCAGGTGCGGACGCTGGGACCGGGCGAGACGCCGTATCGGAGAGAGACGTATCCGAATCAGCTGGGCGACTTCCGTTTGGAAGCCAATCTGGAGTATCGTTTTTTAGTGGTGGGGAATTTCGGGATGGCGGTTTTTCTCGATGCGGGGAACGTCTGGATGAACGCTCGCGGGGCGTCGTCGGAGGCGAGGTTCCGTTTCGACCGTTTCTACAAGCAGATCGCTCTGAATACGGGGCTGGGATTCCGCTACGATTTCGGCTTCGTGCTGCTGCGGCTCGACTGGGGGCTGCGGCTCCACAACCCCAACGTCGCGCCTTCGGAACGATGGATTCATGCTTTCAAATGGCGGGACTCGGCGTTGCATTTCGCGATCGGGCTGCCGTTCTAGGGGGTGTTTCTCGGATGGCCTCAGCGGTGTGCAGCATCTTTTGTTGGGGCTTTTGCGGGTTTTTCTGTGTAGGTTATAGCGATACGCAGTATCGCCCGCCCAGCGGGGGCACCCGCGGCCACGCGGCCCGAGGGCAGTCGGATACGGTTCCGTCGCCCGCCCGCCTAAGGAGGAATTTCGCTCGTTTTGCGAGAGCAAAATCGAGATGAAATTCCCGCGGGCGACGGATGTACTCGTTGGGTGTTTTGCTTGGGTTCTCTCGGCCTTGTGGGGTAGACACGGCCCGACTCGAGTGTTGAGCGGGACCGGATTGCCGCCGGCAAGGGAAGCAACGAGCCCCGTCGAGTTGCGTCCCGCCGCATGGGGCGGCGGCGATCCGCGCGCCTGCGGCGCGGTTTGCGGCGAATCCGAATGAATCGCCTGACGCGCGGGCAAAGAAGTTTTGGAATAAAAAGGGCCGACGCCAGCGGAGGCGCAAGTGAGCTTAGCGAACGTTGCGGCCCTCCGCCCGGGGTGGCTTCGGCCCGACATGGGGAGATCTCAAAAAATCGCGGGCGACGGCTGAGGCGGATTTTTCCGAGGCTTCGGATTGCCGCCTGCAAGGAACGCAACCTTCGCGTCAGCGATTCAGGATTGCGGTCCGCCGCGGGGGGAGGCGGCGATCCGCGCGCCCGAGGACGAAGTTTTCTTGAAAACGCACTTCGCCCGGCAGGCAATCGGCAGGCTGTTGTCGGGGTAGCGGGTGTCGATCTACAACCGGCAGGCCAACAAAACGGCCGAGTGGCACCTCTCCCTATTCCTGGAGGCAACGCAACTGAAAACCGTACGCATGGCTGTAGAGGTGATTCGGGACGATCCGGCTGTAATTGAAGTCTAGGTAGTAGCCATTGCCTTCCGAGGCGGACGACGACCAGCTGAACCCGTTGACGCCGACGTTACACAACGTACCTCCTGCACTGCTTCCTCGTCCCCCGCTGTCGCGGAAGCCCGGAGCCGGGTAAAAGGTCCGGCAGTGTCGGGATGGGCGTTCTCGCGGCCATAGAGAGATAGAGGGCCGACGGTCGAACCGTCCTCGTAATTATCTTCGGCGATTGGCGATAATGCGAAATGAAGTCGAAGTGTAGATTCGATCGAAAACACAGAGTGAAATCATATGATACAAGAAATTTTCGTACCCCGTAGCGGACGGCCCGATGCTCCGTCGCGAGTGGTGATCGGCGATGCGTTGCCGCTGTTGGACGGGTTGTTGGAGGGACGTCGGCCGGTCGTTATCACGGACCGAAATCTGAAGGAGGCCTATCCGGAGCTTGTGGGACGGTTCCCGCATGTGGTGGTCGGTCTGGGCGAGGAACATAAAACACTCGAGACGGTCGGAATGGTTTATCGCGAACTCTTGAAACTCGGGGTTGATCGCGGATCGTATGTCGTGGGGATCGGCGGGGGTATCGTTACGGATATTACGGGGTTTGTGGCTTCGACCTATATGCGGGGTGTCTCCGGGTTTGGTTTCGTGGCTACGTCGCTCCTGGCGCAGGTCGATGCCAGTGTCGGCGGAAAGAACGGGGTCAATCTGGATGGGTATAAAAATTTCGTCGGGGTTTTTAACCAGCCGGATTTCGTGCTTTGCGACCAGGAAATGCTCGGAACGTTGCCGGAACGTGAGTTGCGAGCGGGGTTGGCCGAGGTGATCAAGTGCGGTTTGATCGGCGATCGCTCGCTGTTCGAGTTGTTCGAAGGGCGGACGTTCGACAGTTTTACGGGCGATCCGGAGGCGGTGCACCGGGCTATTGCCGCTTCGGTGGAGCTCAAGGCGCGGGTCGTGGCGGCTGACGAACGGGAACGGGGTGAGAGGAAGCTGCTCAACCTGGGACACACGTTCGCTCATGCGGTCGAAAAGTGTACGGGGCGGTACCTGCACGGCGAGGCGGTGGCGATCGGCTTGTGCGTGGCGGCAGGGGTGTCGAGGAAGCTGGGGATGTTGACGGCCGACGAAGTTGCGAGGGTCGAGGCGGTGGTCGAGGCAATGGGGTTGCCGACGGCTCTGGCACCGGAGTTAGGAGTGTCGGCTGAACGGCTTTTGGCGGCGGCGGCGTCGGACAAAAAACGCGAGGCGACGGAAATCGATTATGTTCTGATGGAGGGACTCGGTCGTGCGGTTTGTCGGCGGATGTCGCTGGCGGAGTTGAATGCGTTGGCGGTCGATCTGCTGTAGCGGTTGTGTTTTTTCGTGTTTTGTTGGATTTTGCGGCCGGCGGTGCGGAGCATCTTTTGTTAGGACTTTGAGTTGGTTTTCTGTGGCCGTTATAGCGATCGCAGTATCGGACGCGTTGCGTCTTTTACTTGGTTTTTCGCAGCCTTATAGTTGCCCGCCGCGGGGCCCCGTTGGGGCTTTTGCTGGGGTTCTCTCTGCCCTAATTGGCGGAGCCCTCCCGGCTTGAGGGCAGTCGGACACGGTTTCTCTTCTGATAGGTTTCGCGCGCCACGCCAAAAGAGCCGGATTGAGCGGAAAAACGGATGTTTTTCCGCTCAATCCGGCAGGCGCGCGATCAGAGAACGTTGTTGGGAGAATATTCTGCGCGCGATTGCTGGAGTAGGAAATCGTTCAAAAGCGAGAAGCCACTTTTGAACAAGATTTCCGCCAGCGCGCGGCCAGAAACTGTTCTTAGAACGTTACAGCGATACGTAGTATCGCAAGCCCACCGCGGGCACGCGGCCCCGCGCGGGAGCGCAATCCGACACGGTTTTCAAAGAGAAATCCGCGCGCCGCGCCTTAAGAGCGAAATACGCCGTTTCAACGGTGAGTTGAAACGGATGGATTTCGCAGGCGCGCGGCCAAACCCGGCTTGGGAATTAAACGAGCCGGAGCTGCGAATAAGAGTAGAGGCTGCCAGTAAGAGACGCAGCGCGTCCCTTCGCGGGGCGAAGCTTCGGCCCGTCAAGGTGAGATCTCGGAGGATTCCTGCGGGCGCCGGCAGATGCAAACTTTTCAGAGGTTCTTTTCAGAGCTTTCGGGTCTGCCGCTGGCCCGGGCGACCGGAGGTCGCGGTTTATAGCCAAGCTGCGAATCATTCAGCGCGCGGACAGACACGGTTTGGGGAGCCGCCTGCAAGGAACGCAACCATTGCGTAAACGGTGAAAAAAGTTGCGTTCCGCCGCGTGGGGAGGCGGCGACCCGCGCGACTTTCAGTCGCGGTTGGTTGCGCATAGGAATGGTGGGGTGATGGCCGTTTTTTGTGCTTCCCCGACTCGTAGAGTCGGTCGGCTCGTAACCCCGGCATGTGGAGGACCGAAAGTTCGCTGCGCTCATTCGTCCACTCCGCGGGCTGCAGATCGTCTGAACTTATTAGGTTTGATTCGAAAAGCTCGGGCCGTCTGCTATTGCTAGCCCGGCAGTTGGACCTCGGTAGGCCGATAAAACACCCGCCGGGCGCGCTCGGCACGCAAACCGAGCCGTCCGGGGCGGAGGAGTGAGAGTGGAGAAAAGCCCTGTGGGATCGAAGTGCGAAAGTATTTTTATCGTATCTTTGCTTTTTACAGAAAAGAGTACGATAGGTAGAAAAGAAACGCGATAAGTATGAGCAAGAAATTCACAGAGTATAAGGGACTTGATCTGGCGGCTGCGGGGGCCGAGGTGTTGGCGCAGTGGGACGGGGAGGATACTTTTCATCGGAGCATCGAAGCCAGAGCGGGGCATCCGACTTTTGTTTTTTATGAAGGGCCGCCGTCCGCCAATGGGGTGCCGGGGATCCATCATGTGATGGCGCGGACCATTAAGGACGTGTTTTGCCGGTATAAGACGCAGAAAGGTTTTTTGGTGCACCGGAAGGCCGGTTGGGACACCCACGGGCTGCCGGTGGAGCTGGGGGTGGAGAAGAAGCTCGGGATTACGAAGGAAGATATCGGGAAGAAGATTTCTATCGAAGGCTATAACCGTGCCTGCCGCGAGGCCGTGATGGAGTACACGGGGCTTTGGAACCGGCTTACCCGGCAGATGGGGTACTGGGTCGATATGGAGAACCCGTATATCACGTACGATAACAAGTATATCGAGACCTTGTGGTGGATGTTGAAGCAGCTGTACGAAAAGGGACTCTTATACAAGGGGTACACGATTCAGCCTTACTCGCCGGCGGCGGGGACGGGCTTGAGCAACCACGAGCTCAATCAGCCGGGGTGCTATCGGGACGTGAAGGATACGACCTGTACGGCACAGTTCCGGGTGATTCGGGATGAGCGGAGCGAATTTCTGTTCGCCGGAGAGGGGGCGGTTAAGGGGGATTTGTATTTCCTGGCTTGGACGACCACGCCGTGGACGCTGCCGAGTAATATGGCCTTGGCGGTGGGACCAGGGATCGGATATGTGCAGGTGATTTGTGCGAATCCGTATACAGGAATCGAACAAACCGTTATACTTGCCAAGGACTTGCTGGAGAAGACCATGGCCGGGGCGAAGATCACGGAGTATACGGTGGTTCGTGAATATACCGGCATGCAGTTGGAAGGGGTGCGGTATGAGCAGCTCATTCCGTGGATCAAACCGGCTTTGGCGGAGTTGGGCGGGGATGCGTTCCGGGTGATCGCGGCCGATTATGTAACGGTCGAAGACGGGACGGGGATCGTGCACATCGCGGCGACCTTCGGGGCCGACGACGACCGGGTGTCGAAGCAGAACGGGATTGCGCCGATGTTGTTGCTGGACAAGGCGGGGAAATGGCAGCCGATGGTGGACCGGACCGGGAAATTCTTCTTGACGGATGACCTCGACTCGGAGTTTGTGGCCAAATATGTGGACGCTTCCTATAACGAGTTTGCCGGGAAGTTCGTGAAGAATGCTTATGATCCGGCCAAGACGGAGAAGGATGAGACACTGGATGTCGAGATCTGTATGATGCTGAAAGCCAATAACCAGGCGTTCAAGATCGAAAAGCACACCCACAACTATCCGCACTGTTGGCGGACCGATAAGCCGGTGTTGTACTACCCGTTGGATTCGTGGTTTATTCGGACCACGGCGGTGAAGGATCGGTTGATCGAGCTGAACCGGACGATCAATTGGAAACCGGCTTCGACGGGCGAGGGGCGGTTCGGGAAGTGGCTCGAAAACCTGGTGGACTGGAACTTGAGCCGGTCGCGGTATTGGGGGACGCCGCTGCCGATCTGGGCAACCGAGGATCATGGGGAGTTGAAGTGCATCGGCTCGGTGGCCGAACTCAAACAGGAGATCGAAAAGGCGATCGCGGCGGGATTCATGACCGAGAATCCGCTGGCTGAGTTCTGCGAGGGGGATTTCTCGAAAGCCAATTATGACACTTTCGATTTGCACCGGCCGTATGTGGATAACATCGTACTCGTTTCATCCACGGGGAAACCGATGCGGCGCGAACCGGACTTGATCGACGTGTGGTTCGACAGCGGGGCGATGCCGTATGCCCAGGTGCACTACCCGTTCGAGGTGGCGGCGCCGGATTTTCAGGGGAAGATCTACCCGGCGGACTTCATCGCCGAAGGGGTGGACCAGACCCGGGGATGGTTCTTCACGCTGCATGCGCTGGCGACGATGCTGTTCGACGGGGTGGCGTTCAAGAATATCATTTCCAACGGGCTGGTGCTGGACAAGAACGGAAACAAGATGTCGAAACGGCTGGGGAATGCCGTCGATCCGTTCGAGGTGATGGACAAGTTCGGGGCGGATGCCGTGCGGTGGTACATGATCTCGAACTCGCAGCCGTGGGACAACCTGAAGTTCGACACCGACGGGGTGGACGAAGTGCGGCGGAAGTTCTTCGGGACGTTGTATAATACGTACAGTTTCTTCGCGTTGTATGCCAATGTGGACGGGTTCACTGCATCTTCTGTAGACGGGGCGGATTTCGTGCCGGTGGCCGAACGGCCGGAGATCGACCGGTGGATCGTTTCGCTGCTCAACACGCTGGTGAAAACGGTTACGGACTCTCTGGAGGCCTACGATCCGACGCCGGCGGCGAGGGCGATCGCG
Source organism: Rikenella sp. (assembly GCA_029054535.1). Lineage (GTDB taxonomy): Bacteria > Bacteroidota > Bacteroidia > Bacteroidales > Rikenellaceae > Rikenella. The sequence continues at coordinate 10,963 of JAIDFC010000062.1, forward strand.
ACTTTCGTGGATGAGAACCTGTCGAACTGGTACGTGCGGCTGAACCGGAAACGCTTCTGGGGCGGCGGGATGACGCGCGACAAGCTGGCGGCGTTCCAGACTTTGTACACTTGCTTGAAGACGGTTACGCTGTTGGCAGCTCCGTTCGCACCGTTCATCACGGACCGGATTTTCCGGGATTTGACGCACAACGAGGCGGGGTCGGTGCACTTGGCTGAGTTTCCGGTGTACGATGCCGCGCTGGTGGATGAAGAGTTGGAGCGGCGGATGGAACTGGCGCAACGCGCGTCGTCGATGGTGCTGGCGTTGAGGCGGAAGGTTAATATCAAGGTGCGGCAGCCGTTGCAGAAGATGATGATTCCGGTGTTGGATGCGACGGTGCAGCGGCGGCTGGAAGCGGTCGAGGCGCTTATCCTGAATGAGGTGAATGTCAAGGAGATCGAGTATCTGCACGAGACGACGGGGATCATCACGAAGCGGATCAAACCGAACTTCAAGACGTTGGGGCCGAAGTACGGCAAGCAGATGAAGGCGATCGCGGCGGCGGTGGCGGAGTTCTCGCAGGAGGATATCGCGGCGATCGAGGCGCTCGGCTCGACAGGGGGAGCGGCGACTTATGACTTGGCGATTGCGGGGGGCGAGGTGCTGCCGGTGGAGCGGATCGACTTCGAGATCACGTCGGAGGATATGCCGGGCTGGCTGGTGGCGACCGAAGGGGCGCTGACCATCGCGTTGGACATTGAGGTAACGCCGGAGCTTCGGGCCGAAGGGATCGCGCGCGAACTGGTGAACCGTATCCAGAACCTGCGCAAGGAGCAGGGATTCGAGGTTACGGACAAAATTCGGGTCGTGGTCGAGTCGAATCCGGAGATCGATGATGCGGTGCGGCGGTTTGCGGATTATATCGCGGCGCAGACGTTGGCCGAAGGAGGCGTTTCGGTGGCGGCGGAACGTCAACGGTCGGAGATCGAGATCGACGAACTGCCGCTCACGATTACTGTCGAAAAACTATAATTTATTCTGGATCAGACGTTTTTGTCGGGTTTGCGGGTGCTGTGCTTTCGGTTCGCCAAAAGTATAGTACCTTCAAACCGATCGATGCTGGAGTTCCGGAATTAAGAGAATAAGATTTTAGATATGGCACGATATACAATGCCGACAGGAGGGGCGTTTGCCGAGATTCCGGCGACGCCGTTTTACTATTATGATCTTGATTTGCTGCGGCGGACGTTGGAGAGCGTTACGACCGAAGCCGGGCGGTATGGGTATTGCGTTCACTATGCGTTGAAGGCCAACGTCGAGCCTCGGATTCTGTGCGAGATTCAGCGGGCGGGGCTCGGGGCGGACTGTGTGAGCGGATATGAGGTGGCGTGTGCGGTGGAGAACGGGTTCCCGTCGGAGAAGATCGTTTTCGCCGGGGTGGGGAAGAGCGATCGCGAGATCGAACGGGCGATCGAAGCGGGGATTTTCGCCTTTAATTGCGAGTCGCTCGAAGAGCTGGAGGTGATCGACGCGCTGGCGGCCAAGCTCGGGCGGCGGGTGGATATTGCGCTGCGGATCAACCCGAACGTGCGGCCCGATACCCACGAATATATCTCCACGGGGCAGGCCGAGAGCAAGTTCGGGATTTCGTACACCGAGATCGATCAGGCGTTGGCCAAGTTACACATGTTGAGTCATATACGGATCGTCGGACTGCATTTCCACATCGGGTCGCAGATCCGGAACCTCGCTTCGTTCGCCGAGCTGGCGGGGCGGGTGAACGAGATTGCGGCGTGGTTTGCGGCGAAAGGCGTAGAGATCGAGCATTTGAACATGGGCGGCGGTTTGGGGATCGACTATGAGGACCCGGACGGGGAACCGATTCCGGACTTTGCGGGGTATTTTCGGATGTTCCACGAAAATTTGCGGGTCGAACCGGGGCAGACGGTCCATTTCGAGCTGGGGCGGTCGATTGTGGCGCAGTGCGGCGAACTGATTACGCGGGTGCTCTATACGAAGACTACGGCGGGGGGGGCGAAGTTTGCGATCGTGGATGCGGGGATGACGGAGCTGATTCGTCCGGCTTTGTACGGGGCGCACCACCGGATCGAAAACCTGACGGCATCCGATGCGGCAGGTCTTCGGCCGATGGAGGTCTATTCGATCGCGGGACCGATTTGCGAATCGTCGGACGTTTTCGCACGGGACATCGCCTTTCCGGAGACTCGGCGAGGGGATTTGCTTGCCATTCGGTCGACGGGGGCTTACGGGAGCATTATGGCGTCGAACTATAATATGCGTCCGCTCGCGCCGAGTTATTTCGGCGACAGGTAGATGCTGCGGGGTGCCGGGGTTGTCTGAGGTTGTTATGGCGATGCGCAGCCTCTTATATTGTGGTTTGCTGTGGTTGTTATAGCGATACGTAGTATCGCAAGCCCGCCGCGGGCACGCGGGGCCTGGCCGGCCCGAGGCCAGTCGAACACGATTCCGTCGCCCGCCCGCTTTAAAGGGGAATTTCGCTCGTTTTGCGGGAGCAAAACTGAGATGAAATTCCCGCGGGCGACGTGCGGAGAATATTTAAGCGTTTATCGAAGACGACCGACTATCTGGTGTACGACTTCGATCTCGATCCGAAGTTGTCGGCGGAGGCCGAGAGGTTCGGTGTACGGGTTCTTTCGGAAGAGCAGTTCCGACGACTGATCCATTCCCAAAGCTGAGCTGACTGAAAAATAACCGTTGTTAATCCGAAATTGACAAACCCAAACTTTACCAGATCATGATAAAACGACAATCTTTGGCCTTGTGGCTGCTGTTCGGCGGCCTGACGATTGCAACCGCCGCAGCGTCGGCGGCACCGACCGTTAAGGTGCAGCCTCGGATGAACTATTTCACGGAACGGGATTCGGTGGCCTCGATCATCGTTAGCGGTTCGGAAACCGTGGGGCGTGCCGTGCTGGAGGGAACCGATGCGCCGTTGCGACTCGACAAGGGCGATTCGTTGACCTATACGCTGCCGTTGGCCGCTTTGCAGACCGGGGACAACACTTTGAAAGTGCGGGTCGGGGACAGCACCTACTCGGTGCGGCTCACGCGGTTGCCGTACAAGGAGAACGGCGTGCAGATCGACTACCTGACCGGCGTGGTGCGTGCCGAAGGACTACCGATCGTACCGAGCGGTTTTTATTGTTACTCGCCGGTGCAGCCGACGCTGCCCGAAGAGGAGGCTGTGCGGGGGATGAACCTTATTTCGCCGTACCAGAATATCGGCCGGCAGCCGCGCAAGGATCGGATCGCTTACCTGGACCGGGCTGCGGAGCTGGGGATGAAGGTGAATTACAACCTTCTGAGCATTGCCGGCGGAGGCGGCGGTGCGAAGGCCGCGGCGACGGACAAGGCCAAGAAGATGGAGCTGTTGCGGGACGAGATCCGCGCGTTGAAGGACCATCCGGCGATTCTGTCGTGGTACGTAGCCGACGAGCCGGAGGGGCAGGGGATCTCGGCCGAGACTTTGGAGGAGATCTACGATATTATCCGGGCCGAAGACCCGTACCATCCGATTACGTTGGTGATTATGTCGGCGGGTCCGGGGCGGCATTATGCCGCGTCGTGCGATATCATCATGGCCGACACCTATCCGGTTCCCAATTCTTCGGCTTCGGACGTAATCGGCACGATTCGGGGGCTGCGCGACGAGCTGCAGTACGAGAAGTCGATCTGGTACGTGCCGCAGACCTTCGGCGGGGCGGAGTTCTGGCCGCGCGAGCCTACGCCGGCCGAGATTCGGATGATGACCTGGGGGGCTGCTTTGGAGGGGGCCAGAGGATTTCAGGCCTTTATTCGCCACGGGCTGAACGGTTTTCCGAAGAACCAGTACATGTGGGAGACCTATGCGAAAGCTTGTCGCGAGATTCAGGAACTGACTCCGTTTTTCGAACGGGGGACCGAGCGGACGCCGCGGGTGATTGCCGATCGGACATTGTATGCGCGGACCTATACGCTCGGCGGGCAGACCGCCGTGGTGGTGCTGAATCCGGGGGCCGAGACGGAGGCCTATCGGGTGGTCTTGCCGGGCCGGGCATTCAATGGGAAGGCGTACGATATGGGAGATAATAGCGTGCGTGAGGTGGTGAACGGGACGATCGACGGAACTTTGGCTCCGTTCGGGGTACAGGTGTTCAGGCTGTTCGACGATCCGGCCGAGGAACGGGCCTTTGCGGGCGACCATCGGCCGGCGAACGGTAGCAATCTGCTGCTCGACCCGAGTTTCGAGTGGCAGTACAGCGTGTCGGGGAATGTGCCGGCGGCGGTGTACGGCAATGCGGGGAAGGATCGCGGAGCCACGTATGCGATCGATTCGCGGACGGCTTATCATGGCGGCCATTCGTTGCGGATGGTTACGCCGAAATCGGGCCGGGGGGCTTCGGCGAGCTTCTATCCGCTGCCGTTGCAGCTCGGGAAAAGCTACATCATGACCGTGTGGGCCAAAGCCTCCGAAGCGTCGTTGCGTCGGCTCAAGAAGGGCGAGAAGATGCTCTTCCGGCTCAACCTGGGGAATATTGCTTCGCAGGAGTTCGAACTGACGGACCGTTGGACGAAATACGAACTCAGTGCGACCTATACGAAGGCGGCCCGCGAGGCGCGGTATCTCAATTCGTCGATCACGCTGCTGACGGCCGGAACGGCTTGGTTCGACCTGGTCGAAGTGGTTCCGGACATGGACTTCGCGGTGGCGCAGGATGCGGACGATCCGCGTAGCTTCCGGGTTACGATGAACAACCACATCGAGGGCGGGGTGATTCGCTATACGTTGGACGGTTCGGAGCCGACCGAGGCGTCGACGCTCTATACGGAGCCGGTGAAGATCTGCGACGTACGGGTCGTGAAGGCGCGGGTCTACGGTCCGGACGGCCGCAGCTACGGCATCACGGAGCAACAGGTGGCGGCGCACAAGGCGTTGGGGGCGCGGGTTACCTACCTGAAACCCTATACGAAGTACACGGGCTGTCACTTATACACAACACCGCGCCAACGACACATCTCA
>JAIDFC010000063.1 GCA_029054535.1 Rikenella sp.
CGTCCACGGCCCCCCCCTCTCAAAAACCACGCGGTGCCCCGGGCATTCGAAGGCCGGTAGACCCGCCTCGTTCAACAGCACAAGGCCGAGAGAAAAGAGCAGCACTACTACATCATGCCGCCCATCCCTCCCATACCGCCCGGCATAGCCGGAGCCGGATTTTCTTCCTTGATCTCAGCCAAGACGCACTCCGTGGTGAGGAACATCGACGCCACCGACGCCGCGTTTTCGAGCGCCACGCGAGCCACCTTCGTCGGATCGATAATCCCGGCCTTGAACATATCTTCGTACTCGTCCGTACGTGCATTGTAACCGAAGGCCGCCTTTCCTTCCTTGACCTTGTTCACCACCACCGAGCCTTCGCCACCGGCATTGGCCACAATCTGACGCAACGGCTCTTCGATCGCCCGTTTCACGATATGAATCCCGGTCGTTTCGTCCTCGTTGTCGCCCTTGAGTTTTTCGAGCGCAGCCGTCGCACGGATGTAAGCTACCCCGCCGCCCGGGATGATCCCTTCGGCCACCGCCGCGCGGGTCGCAGCCAGAGCATCGTCCACCCGGTCCTTCTTTTCCTTCATTTCGACCTCGGTAGCCGCCCCGACATAGAGCACAGCCACCCCGCCGGCCAACTTGGCCAACCGTTCCTGAAGTTTTTCCTTGTCGTAATCCGACGTCGAAGCCTCCATCTGCTTGCGGATCTGAGCCACGCGGTCCTTGATCGCATCCTTCTTACCGGCCCCGTTGACGATCGTCGTATTTTCTTTCGTCAAAGTAACCTTTTCGGCCGAACCGAGCATGTCGATCGTCGCGCCGTCGAGTTTCAGACCGGTCTCTTCCGAGATCACCGTCCCGCCCGTCAGAATCGCGATGTCCTGCAACATCTCTTTCCGCCGGTCGCCGAAGCCCGGCGCCTTGACTGCCGCGATCTTCAGCGTACCGCGCAATTTATTGAGCACCAACGACGAGAGCGCCTCTCCGTCGACATCTTCGGCAATCACCAACAGCGCCCGACCGCTCTGCGCCACCGGTTCCAGAACCGGCAACAACTCTTTCATAGTCGAAATCTTCTTGTCGGTAATCAAGATGTAGGGTTTTTCGAGGTCGGCTTCCATCTTTTCCGGATCGGTCATGAAGTACGGCGAGATATACCCGCGATCGAACTGCATCCCTTCCACCACATCCACATGGGTTTCGGTCCCCTTGGCCTCTTCGACCGTAATCACCCCCTCTTTCTTCACCTTCCCCATCGCTTCGGCGATCAGTTTCCCGATCGTCGAGTCGTTGTTGGCCGAAATCGTCCCCACCTGTTCGATCTTGCTGATGTCGTCGCCCACTTTCTGGCTCTGTTTCCGCAGGTCTGCCACCACGGCTTCCACCGCTTTGTCGATCCCACGCTTCAAGTCCATCGGATTGGCTCCGGCCGTTACGTTCTTGATCCCGGTCGTAATGATCGCCTGAGCCAACACCGTTGCGGTGGTCGTCCCGTCCCCGGCGTCGTCGTTGGTCTTCGAGGCCACCTCTTTCACGAGCTGAGCCCCCATATTCGCCACTTGATCTTCGAGTTCCACCTCTTTGGCGACACTCACCCCGTCCTTCGTTACCTGAGGAGCCCCGAATTTCTTGTCAATCAACACATTCCGACCTTTCGGACCCAACGTAACCTTCACTGCATTCGCCAACGCGTCAACACCGGCTTTCAACTGTTCTCTCGCTTCGGTGTCGAAAATGATCTGTTTTGCCATGATTTCTATTACTTATTGTTCATTTTTAATAAACAGTTATTTGGCTACTGTATGAAACAGCCGCTTTATCCATTGGACGCCCGGGAGCGACCGCTTAGGGTAGAGGCTGCCAGCAAAAGGCCTGAAGCTTATCTCTCCGCGCGCCAGCGATTCAATTTATTTCGATGTAAATCGCAATAAATTGAATCGTTCCTTAAGGCGTGGCGCGCGAAAACCGGATCCGACTGCGCTCAAGCCGCGCGGGCTGCGGGTGCCCCCGCCGGGCGGGCAATGCTACGCATTGCTAATGTTCTTAAAACAGTACCCGTACGTAGCAAAAGAACGGTTATAAAAATGAACGAATTAATTCAATTGAGAAATTATTGAGAAACGACTACGCTTAGATGATGGCCAAAACGTCGTTTTGCTTCATGATAAGGTAGTCTTTGCCGTCGACCGTGATTTCGGTACCGGCATACTTGCCGTAGAGGACCTGGTCGCCGACTTTGACTTCCATTTTGACCTCGTCCGTACCCGGTCCTACGGCCACGACAGTTCCGGCCAGCGGTTTTTCTTTAGCGGTGTCCGGAATGAAAAGCCCCGATGCGGTTTTCTCTTCGGCCGGTTTCGGCTCGATCAGCACACGATCTGCTAACGGTTTGATTTTCATGATTTGTGTATGTTTTGTGTGATTAGTTTCGTCGGCGTCCACCTTGGCGGACGCGGCCCGTTATCTTGCATATTCTGTGCCAAACCCCGTTCGGCACCCGTTTTATGCCAAAATGGCAGCCCGCGGGCTGCCATAAAAATTATTTGTCTTGCGTGCCGTCAGGCACTGCGGGCCGACGCCACCCCAGGCGGAGGGCTGCAACTCTCGCGCAGCTCGATGCACCTCCGCTGGCGCCGGCCCCAATCCGTTATAAATTTACTCTACCTACTGCACCGCCACCTCGACCGCCGCCGGGAAGAGCCGTTCCGGGTCGAAGAACGTGGCACAGCTGTTCACCATATTGGCCGTGTTGAGTTCCACCATGCCGTTGAACGCCTCGCGTCCGTTGACCACGATCTTCACCGGCTGCGACAGATCCACCAATTTATCGTTCAAATAGACGATCACCTTGCCTTTGGTCGCCGGCGTGTAGGTTTTGGCGTATTTCAACGGGAGGTTCCACTGACTGGTCCGTTCGGTCGCCTCGGAAGTCATCGTGCTGACCTTCAGGTCGACCGTATTGCCGTCGATGGTCATCTCGTAGCACGAGCGCGCCGAACCGTCGTCCGACCGTTCCACGACCGCCAGGTTGTAGAACCCGTCGCGATACCGCCCGTCCATGGCAAAATCTTCCCAAAAGAAGTATTTCGGCCACGGATTCCGCGTGTAACCTTTCATCCACGGCGTCGTCGGGTTGTAGTCGATCGAAGTGTGCGTTTTCCCCGGAACCACCTGAATATTATGTTCGTACAACCCCGGATGCTCCGCAGCCAACCGATCGAACTCCTCCAGAGCCGCCTGCGTCAGCTCGTTGCGGCAGAAACCGAGGTCCTCCGACCCCGTACGCAGCGAGAAGGCAATATTGGCACAGTTCTCGGCCGGCGCATTTTCCAACGGCTCGCCCCCGGCGATCGGCCCCGCCGCCGCCAAGTAGTCGGCGTAGAACGACGCTAACCGCTGACTCCCGTACGCCCCTTCCGAAATCCCGAAGAAGTAGACGCGGTTCGGATCGATCTCGCCCGAAATATAGGCCTGCCTCAACAGCCGTTCCCAAGCCTGTTGTTTGGCTTTCTGCCACCACCGGTAATAGCTGCCCTCGTTCGGAATCTGCGGAATGAAATAGGCCGACGGCGCATCGGCAAACCGCGAGCAAATCGAAAAACCGGTGCTCCACTCGCTGGCTTTCGGCCCCGAACCGTGCATGTAGACGAACAACGGCCATCCGGCATCCGGTTTCGCAGCCCCTTTGGTCCCATAGTAGTACGGCATGATCGCGTTCGGCTCGTAAGCGGTCAGGTCGAACCGTCCGCTATGGGTCTGGTTCAACGGATTCAAAGCGATCAGTTTATCTTCTGCAAAATCCCGGTTGGCGACTTTCCACGACGCCCACACCGTATCCCGCGCTTCGTCCACGGCCTCGGCCGTCGTCAGCGTCTTCCCGCCCGTATAAGCGGCTTCGTCGCCTCCCAAGTAGCTCGCGAAATAAGCGACATACGCCGGATCCGTATTCTTAGCATCCGGAGGGGTCGGGGTTTCGGCTTTGCTGCAACCGAACAGCGGCAACAAACCGAGCAAAAAAAAGATCTTTTTCATATTCAAACAGTGTGAGGTTAGTAACATCTTAATTATTTTATTCCCCCAAAGCCGCCAGCTGCGCCTCCAAAGCCCGAATCTTCGCCTCGGCATCGGCCTGCTTGGCCCGCTCGTTCGCGATGACCTGTTCCGGCGCATTCTGCACGAACCGCTCGTTCGAGAGCTTCTTCATGACGCTCGCCAGGAACCCCCGCGCATAGTCCAGCTCCTTGCCGATCCGCTCGCGTTCGGCCGCCGCATCGACCATCCCCCCCAGCGGAATGAAATACTCCGTGGTCTTCACGATAAACGCCGCCGCTCCGGCCGGTTTCTCCGCCCCGGAAGCGCCTGCAGCCAACGGCGTGATCGCCGACAGGTTCCCCATCTTCGCGATCACTGCCCCGAACTCGGCCGGATAATTCTCGTCCACCGTGCAGAAGAGTTCCAACAACTCTTTCTGCGCGATATTCTTGGTCTTGCGCACGTTCCGAATACCGCCGACGATTTCTTTCACCAGCTCGAACCGTTCCACCAGCTCCGCCCCGCGAGACGGAACCTCCAACGGCGCATAGCGGCTCACCATAATCGAATCCCGCGGCCCCCGCTCGGCGATATAGTGCCAAATCTCCTCCGTAATAAACGGCATATACGGGTGCAGCTGCTGCAACAACCGCTCGAAAAATCCGATCGTCGCCCGATAGGTCGTCGCGTCCATCGCCTCTCCGTACGCCGGTTTCACCAACTCGAGGTACCACCCCGAGAAATCCTCCCAGAACAGTCGATACAACGTCATCAAGGCATCCGAAATCCGGAAGGCAGCGAAGTGTTCGTCGATCTCGGCCACCGCCGCAGCCAGCCGCGCGCCGAACCACTCGACCGCCACGCGAGCCGATTCCGGCTGCGCCACCGTCGCCCCCTCCGGCACATCCCACATCCGAATCAACCGGAACGAGTTCCAGATCTTGTTCCCGAAGTTCCGCCCCTGCTCGATCAACGACTCGTCCCAAATAATATCGTTCCCGGCCGAAGAACAAAGCATCATCGCCACCCGAACGCTATCCGCCCCGTACTTCGCGATCAGATCCAGCGGATCGGGCGAGTTACCCAGCGACTTGGACATCTTCCGCCTCAACTTATCCCGCACGATCCCCGTCAGGTAAACATTACTGAACGGCCGTTCCCCCTGGTACTCATACCCCGCGATAATCATCCGCGCCACCCAGAAGAACAGGATCTCCGGCGCCGTAACCAGGTCGTTCGTCGGATAGTAGTACTCGATCTCCCGGTTATGCGGATCCAGAATCCCGTCGAACACCGACTGCGGCCACAGCCACGAACTGAACCAGGTGTCCAGCACGTCCGGATCCCGGGTCAGGTCGGCCTCCGTCAAAGCGTCGTTGCCGGTCTTGGCACGAGCCAGCTTCACCGCCTCCGCCGGCGTCTCGGCCACGACGAATCCCCCCCCGAAAGACTGCGGAATATAATAGGCCGGAATCTGCTGCCCCCACCACAGCTGACGGCTCACGCACCAGTCCTTGACGTTCTCCATCCAATGTCGGTACGTATTCTTGAACTTGGCCGGCACGAGCCGGATCACATCCTCCATCACCGCCCGCAGGGCCGGTTTCGAGAGTTCGTCCATCCGCAGGAACCACTGCATCGAGAGCTTCGGTTCGATCACCGCCCCGCTGCGTTCCGACGTCCCCACCTTGTTGGTATACTCCTCGACCTTTTCAAGCAACCCCGCCTTCTGAAGATCCCCCTCGATCACGCGCCGCACCTCGAACCGGTCCATCCCCACATACAAACCCGCCGCCTCGCCGAGCGTCCCGTTGTCGTTGAAAATGTCGATGCTCGGCAGCCCGTGCTTCTCGCCCAACATGTAGTCGTTCACGTCGTGCGCCGGGGTAACTTTCAAGCACCCGGTCCCGAACTCGATATCGACATACTCGTCCTCGATCACCGGTATCGACCGCCCCACGAGCGGCACAACGACCCGTTTCCCCCTGAGCCACGCATTCTTCGGGTCCGCCGGATTGATACACATCGCCGTATCGCCCATAATGGTCTCCGGCCGCGTCGTGGCCACCACCGCATACTTAGGCGCAGCAGGATCCGAGTCCGGATTTTCGACCATATAACGCAGGTAGTAGAGCTTCCCATGCTCCTCCTTATAAATCACCTCCTCGTCCGAGATCGCGGTCAGCGCCGCCGGATCCCAGTTCACCATCCGCACCCCGCGATAGATCTTCCCTTTATTGTAGAGGTCCACGAAGACATGGATCACCGCCTCCGAAAGCCGCGGATCCATCGTGAACTTGGTCCGCGCCCAGTCGCACGACGCCCCGAGCTTCTTGAGCTGCTCGAGAATGATCCCGCCGTGCTTCTCCTTCCACGCCCAGGCATGCTCGAGGAACTCCTCGCGCGTCAGGTCGGATTTCTTGATCCCCTCGGCAGCGAGTTTCTGCACGACTTTCGCCTCGGTGGCAATCGAAGCGTGGTCCGTCCCCGGCACCCAGCAGGCGTTCTTGCCCTGCATCCGCGCCCGACGCACCAGCACGTCCTGGATCGTATTGTTCAACATATGCCCCATATGCAGCACCCCCGTTACATTCGGCGGCGGAATGACGATCGTATAAGGTTCGCGCTCGTCCGGCTCCGAGTGGAAGAAACCGTTCTCCATCCAGTAGGCATACCACTTGTCCTCTTTTTCGGCCGGGTCGTATTTGGCAGGTATCTCTGTCATTTTGTCCGATTTTTTAGCGAATTGCGCTTTTGCACACTTTTTGCAAAAGTCCGAGAAGACAAAATTACAAAACAGTTTCCGAATTCACCGCACCTGTCCGCGGAAAAGATGGCGAGAATCGTTTCCGTCGCCGTTTTTTTCGTACTTTTGCGATTCGCCCCTCGGGGTTCGCCAGGGGGAGGGGGAGAGAGGGAGGTGCGCTTTATCAAATAATGTCTATGAGTAACAAGAAAGATAATAAGACTTTCGACCAGCTGGCCGGCATATCGGACATGCTGGACGGGAAAACGCAGGTGATTCCGATCGTCTCGGACGACGACGATATGCCCGAGGGGGGGGCGATGCCCGATGTGCTGCCGATTCTGACCCTGCGCAGCTCGGTGCTCTTTCCGGGAGCCATCACGCCGATCACCGTCGGACGCGAAAAGTCGATGAAACTGGTGCGCGACGTCGAACGGAACGGAGGACTCCTCGGGGCGCTGCTCCAGAAAGAGGCCGAGGTCGAAAACCCCGGACCGGACGACCTGTATGCCGTGGGGACCGCGGCGCGGATCCTGAAAGTGCTCGAGATGCCGAACGGCAACCTGACCGTCATTCTGCACGGGGTCGAAAAGTTCGAGGTGCGGGAGTTCGTCAGCTCCGACCCGTTCTTCAAGGCCAGCGTGCGGCCGCTCAAGGACCTCGCCCCGGAAAAAGCCAATGTCGAACTCGACGCGCTGGTCGAATCGATCAAGGAGATCGCCCTGAAGATCGTGGGGATGTCGACCAACATTCCCCAAGAAGCGACTTTCGCCATCAAGAACATCGACAGCCGGCGGGGGATCATCAACTTCGTTAGCTCAAACATCGACCTGCCGGATACCGACCGACAGGCTTTGTTAGAGGCACCGGGACTCATCGCTCGGGCGCGGAAACTGCTCGAAATCTTGGTGCGGGAGCTGCAATTGATCGAACTGAAGAACGAAATCCAGAGCAAGGTCAAGGAAGACATCGACCAGCAGCAACGCGAATACTTCCTGCAACAGCAGATCCGGACCATTCAGGACGAACTGGGGGGAAATACCGCCGAACAGGAGTTGGACGAGCTGCGCAAACAGGCCGAGACCAAGAAGTGGAGCGAGGAAGTGAAAGAGCTGTTCTACAAGGAGCTCGGCAAACTGGACCGGATGAACCCGGCGGTGGCGGAGTACTCGGTGCAGATGAACTACCTGCAGTTGATGCTGGAGCTGCCGTGGAACGAGACCACGAAAGACAACCTCGACCTGAAGCGGGCCAAAAAACGTTTGGACAAGGACCATTTCGGGCTGGACGACGTGAAAGACCGGATCCTGGAACACCTCGCGGTGCTGAAACTCAAGGGGGATTTGAAATCGCCGATTCTGTGCCTCTACGGGCCTCCGGGGGTGGGGAAAACATCGCTCGGGAAGTCCGTGGCGGCATCGCTCAAGCGGAAGTTCGGGCGGATCTCGCTCGGCGGGATGCACGACGAGGCGGAGATCAGAGGACACCGGCGAACCTATATCGGGGCGATGCCGGGCCGGATCATCCAGACGATTCGACGGGCAGGGTCGTCGAATCCGGTGATTATTCTGGACGAGATCGACAAGGTCGGACAATCGAACCACGGCGACCCGGCATCGGCGCTGCTCGAGGTGCTCGATCCGGAACAGAACAGCACCTTCCATGACAACTACCTGGATACGGAGTACGACCTCTCGAAAGTACTGTTCATCGCGACGGCGAACAATGTGGGGAATATTTCATCGGCGTTGCGCGACCGGATGGAGATGATCAACGTGTCGGGATACCTGCTGGAAGAGAAAATCAAGATCGTCAAACGGCACCTGTTGCCGAAACAGCTGGAGGCGCACGGCGTGCCGGCCGATAAACTGAAGCTGAGCAAGCGGGTGATCGAGAAGATCATCTCGGAGTACACCCGCGAGTCGGGGGTGCGGACGCTGGACAAGTTGATGGCCAAGATCGTGCGGTATCGGGCGAAGGAGATCGGGATGGAGGAGACTTTCGAGGTCGAAATCACGCCGGCGGCGGTCGAAAAGATCCTCGGCGTGCCGCGCTACCTGAACGAGATGTACGAAGGGAATCAACATGTCGGAGTGGTAACGGGGCTGGCTTGGACGGAGGTCGGCGGGGATATTCTCTACATCGAATCGTCGCTCAACCGGGGCAAGGGGAACCTCATCATCACAGGGAACTTAGGAGATGTGATGAAAGAGTCGGCATCCATTGCTTTGGGCTGGGTGAAGGCCCACGCGGACGCTTTAGGGATCGCGCAAACGATGTTCGAGGAAAACGATATCCACATCCACGTACCGGAGGGGGCGATTCCGAAAGACGGACCGTCGGCCGGGATCACGATGGTTACGGCGCTGACGTCGGTCTTCACGGGACGGAAGGTCCAGGCGCGGTACGCCATGACGGGCGAAACGACGCTCCGCGGCAAGGTCCTGCCGGTGGGCGGGGTCAAGGAGAAGATCCTCGCCGCCAAACGGGCGGGCATTACGGACATCATCCTGAGCGCGGAAAACCGAAAGGATATCGAGGATATCAAGGCGGAGTACGTCAAGGGGTTGACGTTCCATTATGTGGATACGCTGGACGACGTCTTGAAACTCGCTTTGGTGTAGTTAATCGTTCGGTTTTTCTGCAACCGTTCTTTAACTACGAGCTGGAACTGCCGCTTTCTTGAAAGAAAGCGGCGCAAAGAACTTTCGGGAATGCTTGCGCATTCCATGACCGTTCTTAGTGAATAGTCTCGGTTTACTTTTGGGCTGAAAAATGGGGTGGGCTGAAGGTTGTTATACCTTAGCCCACCCCATTTTTTAGCCCAACAATAGCTGCAAGGCTCTTGACTACGGCAGCCCATGCGATACGCAGTATCGCCGGAAGTCTTTTTGGTACTTTTTCTTCAGAAAAAGTACAGTACCCGCACGTAGCTAAAAAACGGGCTATAGAAAAACCGAACGATTATCCATTCTGAAGTCGCGTTTTCGCCGCCAGGACCCGTTCGACGATCTTCTCGTTCGGGTCGAATCGTCGTCCCTGCGCCTGCATGGTGTCCAAACCTAAAAGCTCGATCGCTTCTTGTATGGCTCGCTCCGGATCCGCCGACGCCTCTCCTGCCGCCAGCCGACCCGCCTCGACCACAGCCCACTCCGGCAACAGACCGATCACCTCGGTCCCCGTCAACTCCATCCCCTGTCGCCGCGCCGCCGCAGCCACCGCCCGATAGGCCTCTCCGAGCCCCGTCCGGTGCATGTCGGTGAGGTTGGTCGACACCTGCGCGAATCCATACTCCTCGATCCTCCACCCGATCGCTTTGACCCCCTCCAGCGACCACCATCCACCCGTCGCCGCACGTATCTCGCGAGCAATCGCCTTGGCCGCTTTCAGATCGGCCTCTCGGTCGCCCGTCGCCGCCAGGTTGAAATTGACCGCTCCCAGGAAGTTTCTGGCCCCGATCACCGTCGCTCCCGTCCTCGCCACCGTCTCGTTCCACGCCGCCGGACCGAAATCCGGTCTCCACGCCGGATCATCCAGTTTTGCCCGCAGTCCCTCGTATTCCCCCCGCCGGCAAGCCTCCAACCCTCTCCGGTCCGCCGTCGAAGCCGCAGCCTCGTAGCAATAAACCGGAATCCCCAACTCACGCCCCACCCGCTCGGCCAACCCCCGCGCCAAACCGGCACACTCCGCCAGCGAAACCCCGCTGACCGGCACCAATGGCAACACATCGGTCGCCCCGATCCGCGGATGCTCGCCCCGCTGACGACGCATATCGATCCGCGCTGCAGCCTCGCGAACGGCCCGAAATGCACCCTCCACCACCGACTCCGGATCGCCGGCAAACGTTACGACGGTCCGATTCGCCGCCTCTCCGCTATCCACGTGCAACACATACGACCCCCTCGCACTCCCAGCGGCCCGAACAATAGCCTCGATCGTCTCCCGATCACTCCCCTCGCTGAAATTCGGCACACACTCGATCAATTTCCCCATTATTTCTCTATTTTTTACTACTCACTTATTTTGCATTGAGCTGGAGGGTACCATACTTTTTGACTTCGTCTTCCTCGCGTTACCTTCGGTGTAATTGTGCAATCGTGCTTTGTGCCGGAGGGTACTGTACTTTTTCTGAAGAAAAAGTACCAAAAAGACTTCCGGCGATACTGCGTATCGCATGGGCTGCCGTAGTCAAGAGCCTTGAGGACTATTTCTTGGGCCGGGGTTTCTTTCGGGGCGCATGATGCAATGCAATACTTTTGCGCCCCGGAGAACCCCGACCCAAAAGTAACCCAAAGCTATTTCACTAAGAACGGTCATGGAATGCGCTAGCATTCCCGAAAGTTTTTCTGGTTCTCTTTGTTCACAAAGAGAACAGTTCTATACAGTAGCCAAACACGGTTTGCGAATTACCGGAAATAAGACGAGCGAAGCGAAGTTAAAAAGAACCGTTCCATCCGGCACAGCGAAAAATAAACGAGTGATTAAAATAGCGGGATATCGGGAAAGAGGTCGAGTCCCGTCAATCGTTCGACACTGTCCAGCGAGACTGCGAAATCCGAAAACGTATGCCCCGCCAAACGCTCTCCGTCATTGGGCATGACATAGGCCTCCTCGTCGAAAACATCCGCCCGGCGCAGCGCCACCGCTTTGAAGAAGAGTTCCGGCACCGCGACCCCATCGCCGATGGTTTGCCCGTGCCTGTCGTCGACCACCGTCCCCACCACCACATAGAGCGTATCGTACTCGGCCGTCAACCTCCGCAAGCGCTCTTCCAAGAGTTTCCACGCCCCCCGGTTGAGCTTGGGCAGCTGGGGCGCCATGTTGGAATAGAGAAACGTCGCCCGGTTAGCCACCTCCGAGTCCGTCCGATCCGCCGACGGCAACAGATGCCCCCGATCATAGCCACTTCCGCGGTAATCGGCATGCGTCGCCGACACCCAGCCGTATCGTTCCAACCGAGGATCCGGCGCAAAAGCGTCGCTCCGTCCAGCCTCGCCCGCCACATCGCTGCGCGTGAGTTTGTAGGCCACCCACTGCGACACCTTGCAAGCCGGCCGATACAGAAACGTGTAGCGTCCCTCCTCGTTATAGATCACCGTATCGCGCTCCCCCAGTGCCGGGATCTCCAGCCCACCGAGAACCCGCCCCGGCGGCACCAGTTCCGTAGGCACGATGCGGTGCGAACAAGCGATCGCCACCGCCGCCAGTACCAGCCACAGGACCACCGGTCCCCATACGCCACGCGTTGCACGGCTCGTACGACGGCCTTTTTTTCGTCTGTTTCGATTTTTCGTCATTCGGGTTGCCACGATAACCTCCGGCTTTCGTTATCTTTGCAAAGATATGAAAAAAAAGCCCACTCTGACTTTCGGCGACGCGCTCAAACGGACCCGTGCCACCGCTTTCGGCGCGATGGTGAAACCGGTCGGCGCGACCTGTAACCTCGACTGCCGGTACTGTTATTACCTCGACAAGGCGTTGCAGGTTCCGAAAGCCCGACCCTCCGATGTGATGAGCGACGAGACGCTGGAGACCTTCATTCGGCAGTATATCGAGGGGAACGAGGTACCGACCGTATCGTTCTGTTGGCACGGCGGCGAACCGCTATTGGCCGGTCTGGATTTTTTCCGACGCGCGATGGCTCTGCAAGAGAAGTACAAAGGCGACAAGCAGATCGAGAACTCGTTGCAGACCAACGGGACGCTGCTCACGGAAGAATGGGCGGGGTTTTTCGCCGAACATCGTTTCCTGGTAGGGGTGTCGATCGACGGCCCGGCCGAAATCCACGACGCTAACCGGCTCGACCGGGGCGACCGACCGACCTTCGACCGAGTGATGCGCGGGATCGAGCTACTGGCACGCAACGGAGCGGAATTCAACACCCTATCGGCCGTCAGTGCGGCCAGCGCGGGGAAAGGGCGCGAAATCTATCGCTTCATGAAGAGCATCGGCAGTCGGTTCATGCAGTTCCTGCCGGTGGTGGAACACACCAAACGAATCGACGGTTGGCCGCGCGAGGTGATCGTAAGCCCGACAGACCCGGATTCTCACCGAGCCTCGTGGTCGATCTCGGCGACAGACTACGGACGTTTCCTGAACGACATCTTCGACGAGTGGGTTACGGGCGACGTGGGAACATTTTTCGTCCAGATGTTCGACGCGACGCTCGCCGGATGGTGCGGGGTGAGGCCGGGACTATGCGCCTTCTGCGAAACGTGCGGCGACGCGTTGGTGGTGGAACACAACGGGGACGTCTACTCCTGCGACCATTTCGTCTATCCGGAATACAAGCTGGGCAACATCGCGACAGACACACTGAAAAGTCTGTTCCAACGCCCGGAACAGTTCCGATTCGGCCTGAACAAACGCAACACCTTACCGACGGAATGCGTACGATGCGCCTACCGGCACCTCTGCCACGGCGAATGCCCGAAGCACCGCTTCACCCCTTCTCCGAACGACCCGAACGAGCGAATCAATGCCTTATGCGAAGGGTTGACAGCCTTCTACAAGCACTCGGAACCATATATGCGTCGGATGCGCGAGTTGCTGGAACAGGGACAACCGGCCGCCTTGGTGATTCCGTGGGCTCGACAGCGGATGGGATTATTGTAGGAGTGTCGATCGTTGCGACTTGTTCGTTTCGGTCGGTCCGGTCAAGTGTTTTCTCGCCGGTTTTTCACACCCGAACGGTCGGGTTCACATACCGAGCGCGCCCAACAGCCGTTTTAATCAGGAAATAGCCAGGAGGCCGGTTCGAATACCTTTTTCGTGTGCCGGTCGGACACCCCGGCTCCGGGCCGCGTGCCCGCGGTGGGCAGTGGGCCGTGTCTGCTTCAAACAGCGACAACGGCGGGTACGACTGATCGTCGACGATTCCTACGGGGAGTACCGATGCCTCCCACTTGAGCTTCGGCTGCGACATCTTTCTCGCCCGGCAGGCCAGGTTGGTGTGCCCAGCGGTACCGTTGACTCCTGGAATAGAGAGAGGGGACGATCGGCACGCGAACCTACCCGTGTCTGCCCCAATGGCCTGCCGGGCAAGAACAGATAGGCATCGACGGTTCGCAGCCCGCGGAGCGGCCGTATGAGCGTAGCGAACTTTCGGCCCTCCGCAGCGGGAGGGCTGCGGGCCGACCGACTCTGCGAGTCGAAACTTACTCTGAAAAACCTTCACAACCACATAAACCGCGACCTTCGGTCGCGCGGGCCGAACGCCTCCCCATCGGGAGGCCTGCAAGTATGCCGCTTACGCGTCAAAGATTGCAGCCGCTCCCGGACGTCCGGCCCGGAGGCTGTTTCAAAACAGTCTTTGCGCGTCGCCCGCGGGAATTTCATAAAAATTTCGCCAAGAGCGAAACTTTTGAAATTCCTCTTCAGGCGGGCGGGCGACGAGACCGTGTTTGACTGCCCTCAAGCCGGGCGGGCTCCGCGTGCCCGCGGTGGGCGGGCGATACGTAGTATCGCTTTCCCGTTCTAAAAACATTCTTTGACCGTGCGCCGAGCGATTCATTCTGAACCGCCATGAACCGCACCCTACAGCTGCGCGGGCCGGCGCCACCCCCGGCGACGGACGCAATTCTCGCTAGGCTCGTTGCGACCGCGCTGGCGCCGAACCGATACAGCTCGGCACTCGAGCCGGGCCGTGTCTAGCCCAATAAGGCTGAAAGAACCCCAGCAAAAGACGCAGCGCGTCCGATGCTGCGCATCGCTATATCGTCGAGGACAAGAACCAGATAAAAAACACAATGCGGCCGATGATACGAACCGCTAATAATGGACACCAAGAAACAACAAAAAACGCAACGGACGGCGATGCTTCACATTGCATGGACCTCCAGCGGAGCAAAACAATCACAGCCAGAGATCCCTATAGAAAAGTCTCACACATCTATAAAATATTCCGGCTCGCACTGGAAACAAAGATCGAGATCGATACTAAAAAATATGCCTAACGCTATTTTCAAGCATCAGGCATACACAACTATTTATAAGAAAGTCTCCTTTTCGCTTAATAAGCGAAAAGTTCTATCTTTTCGATTTTTCTTTTTTTACGATCGTCAGATTTTCGAAAGCTCGGATCGCATCCTCACGCGAAGCATAATTGCAGGGCACAACCGTCCGCCCCTGAATATCCACCAAGCCGAATAATCCGTTGCTTTCGACAACCGCCAACCCATTAGAGAAAATCGTCGCACTATCGTAAATCGTGGTGATAAACTCCTGCCCCAGCGTATTAACAAAGCCGTACCGCCCATTCTTGGAAACGCGTGCTACCCCGTCCACGAAGTTCGAGATTTCGTCATACTGCACCGGAATGATCTCATCCCCCATATACGACAGATAGCCATACTTCCCATCCCGCGAAGCAAAAGCCAAACCGCTTTCATCGAACGGAGCAATCTCCTTATAGATCGGCTGCGCAATCTGGTTGCCCGCATTATCGATCATCCCGAAGCGCCCATCCTTATATACCAGCGCGATTTTGTTCACGAACTGGTCGATCGCATTATAGATACATGGAGCCAATTCATACCCCGCCATATTTATAATCCCGCACCGACCACGTTTCCAAATCTTCGCCACCCCGTCCTGAAAATCTTCGATGGCATCGTAGTTCACACTGGCCACCTCACGCCCCGACCGATTGATCAAGCCGTAGTAGCCGTCGCGTTTCACCTTCGCCAACCCCTCCTTGAACGGAGCGATG
>JAIDFC010000064.1 GCA_029054535.1 Rikenella sp.
GCGGTAGCCGTTCTCTTCCAGCCCCGCACGCAGCAGGTCGGCCACACGCTTGTCGTCTTCTATGATCAGTATGGAGTACATTCGTATCTATTTGCTTTAGTAGCGAAGGTAATGAAAAAATCTTCGATGATTCGTGGAGTGGCGTAACTGTTTTTGGTGAAAATCATCATTTCCGGATTATAGAGCATGTGTTCGACGGAACTAAGGTCGGCAAATCGCTTTGTCGTGCATCCGCGGTCATTTCAAAACAGATTGGCATATTATGTGTATATTTGATGGCACGGAATGTAACTTGCATTTCGGAACAGATTACAAAACATCATTTTATGATTAAATTTCTGATTTCATCATTTTCGGCCGTCTCATGCGCCACGGTTTGCATGGCTGCCGACACGGATCCGTTGCGTTTCGATCCGGAGAACTATCGGGTGGATTCCATCACGATGCCCCGCGGCGAGGTGGTGAAATTCAAGGCTTACGAGGGGATCTATTATGTCCGAAATATCGAGGATTCGGCCTATCAGAAACTCAATATTTACGTGCCGATCGACCTGAAAGGGCGCGACGACAAAGAGATACCCGTACTGATGCGCAACAATGTCGGCGGATATATGGCTTCGCCTGCCGGTACTCCGTCGGTAACCGATGCCACGGGACGAGCTATCGCCGAAGGGTATGTATTGTGCATTCCCGGTGCACGGGGCAACGGTTCGGTCGTAGAACGCGATGGAAAGGCGATCCATACCGGAACTGCGCCCAACGGCCTGCTCGATCTGAAAGCGGCGGTTCGTTACCTTCGCTATAATGACGCCTTGATACCCGGTAACTCCGAACGGATCTTTACCGACGGTACGAGTGCCGGAGGTGCGATGTCGTCGTTGCAGGGAGCGACGGGCGATGTCGAAGCGTACGAACCTTATTTGAAAGCTATGGGAGCGGCCGATGCTTCGGATGCTGTCTACGCTTCGATCTGCTATTGCCCGATTACCGATCTCGATCATGCCGACATGGAATACGAGTGGCTCTATGGCTGTACGAATACCGGCGTACGCGGTCTCGACGATGCGCAAATCGCCATATCGAACGAGCTGGCGGCCCTATGTCCTGCTTACATCGATGCGCTCGATCTCCGAGATGAGGACGGACGACCGATTACAGCAGACAACTATATGGATTATCTCAAAACTTTCATCATAGCCTCGGCTCAGAAAGCATTGGACGAAGGGTGTGAGATACCCGACGGTATCGGTATCGTGCGCTATCGGAAACCGAGACCCACATTCGCCCAACGGCTTGGTGCCGCTCCTGCGAACGGAGGTATGCCGACCGATCTGCCGCCGCGAGGCGACAAGCCGATCCGTGGCGAACGAAAGCCGCGTGTCGAGTACTCGGATTATGTGATAGACGTTGATTTGGACAAGTATCTTTCTTATGTCGCTACGCAACAGGCTCTGAAAACGCCGCCTGCTTTCGATGCCTATGGAGTTTTGAGCGATGCTGCCACGCCCGAGAACAAAGTATTCGGAGGTGCGGACGGCAATCCGGACAATTTTACCGATTTCAGTCTCCGTAAACGTACCGGCGACGCGAATGCCCTTCTTGCGCCGGAGTTGGAGCAAAGGGTAACGTTGATGAATCCTATGAATTTCATCGGCACGGAGAAACGGAAAGGCACGGCAGAACATTGGTACATACGCCACGGAGCAAAAGACCGCGATACATCGTTTCTTGTGCCGATTAATCTAGCCACGCGATTACGTAATGCCGGTTACGATGTAAACTTCGCTCTGCCGTGGAATCGGCCCCATTCCGGCGATTATAATCTCGACGACCTTTTCCACTGGATCGAATCGGTCAAATAACTTGCAGTGAAGCGGGTTCGAGCAATCCTCTCCGAATCTCTTGTTCTTACAATACGAAAATATGGCTTACCTTTGTCATGGTAAAATCATTTAAAGAGAGATAATTTTATGGCAGTTACGGTTCACACAAGGTACATCGGCGGGTTGCACACCGAAGCGGAGCACCTGCAATCGGGAACGCGGATCACGACCGACGCGCCGACCGACAACGGCGGTCAGGGGGCTTGTTTCTCGCCGACCGACCTGCTGGCGACGGCTCTGGGGAGTTGCATGCTGACCATCATGGGTAAGGCGGCGGCTGTACACGGATTCGATATCGACGGTACCGAGGTCGATATCACGAAGGTAATGGGGACTTCGCCACGACGGATCGTCGAGGTGGTGGTCGAGATGACGTTCCCTACGGATTATGAACCGAAGGTGAAGAAGATTCTGGAGGCTGCGGCGCATGAGTGTCCGGTGGCCAACTCGCTCCACCCGGATTTGAAACAGACCGTTATCTTCCACTTCGGGAAATAGCATTTCTTTAGTCGGCTCGGGATTTCAAAGCATTTCCTGTGTCTTGGCAGTTTATCAAAATCAAATCCGTCCAAAAGCATTCTCTGTTTTCGGACGGATTTTTCTTGTGCATTCTCTCTATGGCCTATCGTCAGATCTGTTCATAGACCGTGCCTTGGAGCGCATCATCTGAATAAACATGCAAGCTATGGCCTGTTTCGCTCAGGCAGGTGATGCGGTGGATGTGATTGTCGAACCGACCGGCCGGACCGACCGCGAATAAGCCGGTAGGCTTGTCGATAATCAGCGTTTCGGTCAGACGAGCGCGATTATCGTTGACAGGCTCGAAAATTTCGACCTTGAAAACGCCGTCCGCGAAGTGATAGCCTGCGAATTGCGGATGAGCATGGATGGCTGTTGTATTGCCAGATTGCCAACTCATTAGAATAGCTTCCCAGTGTATTTCGGTTGATCGACCGAGATAGGTTCGGATGTAGGAACTCGGAGAATACTGGGCGAAATCGTCAGCCAATGGATGTTCGGTCAGCCAGTCCAACACATAAGTTTTGATCTGTTCGCCCAGCGCCTCATTAATCGGACGGTTGCGGACAATCGATAACAGGCGTTCAAAAAAGTCATCGTATTTCTCGATAGCGTTCGAGATCAACGAGGATTGTTCGGCCAGAGTAGCCTTGGAAAGAAGCGATGTTTGCATAACGAAAACGATTGATTTTGTTATGCAAAGGTAGAGCGAATCCGCACCGTCGGTTTCCGTCTAAATACCCAAAAGCGATGCGTATAAATACGGAAATAATACCACACTTATTATCGATCGTTATAAGGGACTACCGTAGCCGGAGCTGTTGACCGACCCGGGGCGGAAATTTGCGCGTGATCGGGTTCAGCTTCTGGAGCTTACGCAACTTGATCCCGTACTGTTGGGCGATCGAGTGGTACGAGTCGCCCTGCTCCACCGTGTGGGTGCGACCGGCCGACGTACTCGATGCTCGATTCCGTTTGGGTTCGATGTAGAGCGCAGTCCCCTCCTCCAACGGAAAGGCGTTTTGCAGGTCGTTGATTTTCAATAGTCGATCGACCGACATGTCGTACTGTGCCGCCACCGACGCGAAACTCTCGCCCTCTTGCGAGACGATATACCGCACGCCGTTGTTCTTCTCCACCACGTGTTTCGGAGGCAACGGTTCGTCAGCCTCCTCGTTCGCCTCCCGATATTCCTGGCGTTCTTTGCGCCGTCCGAGCAGCCCTCCCGCACCGTGCGGCCGGTCGAGCTGGTAGAGCCGGTTGCGCTCGATCAGGTCAATCAACAGCTGCGGATATTTCGGATTGGTCGCATAGCCCGCCTCCTTGAGACCGTAAGCCCAACCCTTGTAGTCCGTCGTCTCGAGCTTGAAAAGCCCGGCGTACCGCGGCGACTCGGTCAGAAACTTCGAGTGGTCGCGATACGAGTGCTCCGCGTTGCGGTACTTCCGGAAACACTCCCCCTTGGCGTCGTCGTCGTGGTAGATCTTCGCCCCGTCCCACGAACCCTTGCACTTGATTCCGAAGTGGTTGTTGCCTTCCACCGCCAGTCGACTTCCGCCGTTGCCCGATTCCAGTAGCCCTTGGGCCAGCGTGATACTGGCCGGGATACCGAACTCGCGCATCGAGCGTATCGCCATATGTTTGTAGGTGTCGATATACTCCTGCGTACTCATCTTGTATTGCGCTCTCCCGGCGACGGGGAGCAGCACGAACAACGACAGGAAGAGGCTGATCCGTTTCATCTCGATCCGATTGCTTTGGTAGGTTCCGCGGCAAAAATAGAAAATCGGGGGCGTTCCGTCAAAATTGTTTTATCTTTGCACGACTTATCCAATTCAAATCATACCCTATGTTGTTCACGGAACTTTGCAACCGGATTTTTCAACGTTCGATTGACGACTACCACCGATACGACGACGTCGATCGGCCGATCGAGAATCCGTATGCGGCGGGGACGATCGAACATCTGCTCTATCATAAGAACTGGATCGACACCGTACAGTGGCATTTGGAGGATATCATCCGCGATCCGGAGATTGATCCGGCGGCGGCGCTGGTTATCAAACGGCGGATCGACGCCTCGAACCAGGAGCGGACCGACATGGTCGAATACATCGACAGCTATTTTCTGGACCGCTATAAAACGGTCGTTCCGGCGGACGGAGCGCGGATCAATACCGAGACGCCGGCTTGGGCGGTGGATCGGCTTTCGATTTTGGCGCTGAAGATTTATCATATGCAACAGGAGGCGGAGCGAACCGATGTTTCGGAGGAACATCGGGCGACTTGCGGGGCGAAATTGTCGGTGCTGCTGACGCAGCGGGTCGATCTGTCGCAGGCGATCGAAGAGTTGTTGGCCGACATTGAGGCAGGGCGGAAATACATGAAGCTCTACAAACAGATGAAAATGTACAACGATCCGGCACTGAATCCGGTGTTGTATGGAAAACAGAAACAGGATTGATTCTTGTACGTTTTCTAAAGATCCGAAAATCGTGAAAAAGTTGCCGAAGAAAATACTCGTCATTCGTTCTTCCGCGATGGGAGACGTGGCGATGACGGCTCCGGTGTTGGCCGAGGTCGCGCGGCGGTACCCGCAGACGGAGATCGTCTTGCTGACGCGGGAGTTCTATGCGCCTTTCTTCGATGGGATCGACCGGCTCGCGATTCATAATATAAATATTGATCAGGGGCAGGTGCATCGGGGTTTCCGAGGGCTGGTGAGGCTCTGTGGCGAGTTGCGGAGGAGCTATCGGGATATCGAGGCGGTGATCGATCTTCAGGACAAGATCTACTCCAAGCTATTACGGAAATTCTATGCGGTGCGGGGGATTCGAACCACGCATATCGATAAGGGGCGGGCCGAGAAGAAGGCTTTGACGGCGCGTCCGGAGAGCGGGAAGAAGGTGATGCGGCAGCTCAGGACCAGTGTCGAACGGTATGCGGATGCGTTTCGGGCGGCGGGGTTCGAACTGCCGGAGATCGGAACGGATCTGTCGCTTTACAAGCAACGGAGAGCGTTGCCGCAGGGATTGGGACTCGACCGAACACCGGGAGAGCGGTGGATCGGCCTGGCGCCGTTTGCGCAACACCGGGGCAAGGTCTACCCGCTCGATCGGATGCGGGAGGTGGCGCGGATGTTGTCGGCTCTTCGATCCGAGGACTTTTCGGTGCGGTTGTTCATCTTCGGGGGCGGCAGGGAGGAGCGGAGACTGGCGGAAGAGATGGCGCGAGAGGTAGATGCGACGGGGGAACGGTGTGTGTCGGTGGTGGGGCGATTCTCGTTGCGCGAGGAGCTGGATTTGATCGCGAATCTCGATCTGATGGTCTCGATGGACTCGTCGGCCATGCACATGGCTTCGCTCGTGGGAGTGCCGGTGGTGTCGATCTGGGGGGCGACACATCCTTGTGCGGGATTCCTCGGGTTGGGACAGAACGAAGAGGATGCGGTGGGGCTCGATATGGGGTGTCGACCCTGCTCGGTCTATGGACATAAGGAGTGTTGGCGGGGAGATTACGCCTGCCTCTGCGAGTTGGCGCCGGAGGAGGTGTATCGACGGATCGAAAGACGGATGGTCCGTTGATTGGCAGCGGATTCGCTGTTTTGGCGACAGATGAAAACGAGGTCTGCCTGAAAAGATTTTCAGGCAGACCTCGTTTCGTAAACCCCAAGTCCGGTTTTGGGTTCGGTTATCTCAAGTACCCCCCGATCGCACGCGTAAGGACATCCGTGATCTGTTTCAAGGCGTTCGTTTCGGAATCGGTGAAATTGAGCGTCCCTTCTCCGGTCATGTTATCGACCTGTTTGACGATCAGGTCTTTCAGCATGCGCAGGTAGTAGCCCGCAACGATTCCCCTATTTCCCATACGCTCCATATCTTCGGCAATGGTCTGGAAATCGACCACCAGCCCGCTTTTCTGATTGAACATGCTTGCCAACGGATTTTGCGTGAAGTTCTCGGCCAAAGCCTTGAACCGGTCGCCGTCGGCGAGCTGTCCGTACAAACTCGCTGGCAGCAGGAAGATCGTATTTTGCAGGTAAGCCAGATAATAGTCGTCCTCGTCCGACGTTTTTGCCAACCCCAAAGCATAGACCCGATTCGCCACGGTTGTCATGGTCGGATTTTCGTGCTTGATTTTGTCGACGACCCGGTCGAAGAGTCCGCTGTCCTTGCACTCGACCGCTGCGAAGAATTGCGGAATCTGTGTGTTCCGGAATTTTTGCATCGGCAGGACGGCCAGCGTCAAGTCGCCTTCGATTTTGTCCAAGACCTCGACAGTGGTTCCCAGCGAGTCGAGTCCCTGTTCGATCGTTTGCCGGAGGTCCGACGGCATGTATTCGATCACTGCCGACAGATTCCGCAGACCACCGTTGACGACTCCGTAAACCTTCGCAGGCACGTAGGCGAGGTACTTGCCCGTCGGACACAGGTAGGTCTTTTCGTTCAGCTTCTCCAACGCATCGTTGCCGAAGACCTTCGTTTCGAAGACCATACGCCCCGCCTGGCGGGTTGGGCGGGGGGGCGGGGGTGCCGGGGCCGTCGGGGGGGGGGGGTGGGTGGGTGGGGCGG
>JAIDFC010000065.1 GCA_029054535.1 Rikenella sp.
TGCTCGCCTTAGCCAAGCGCGCCCCGAGATATTTTCTGATTTTGGAGTCTTCCAAGAGCTTTGCCGGAAAGTCCTTGCCGCCATACCATGACGAGTCCCAACCACGGATAATGCCCAATCGATTGGCAATCGGATTTACTTTCTGTCCCATCTTAGTTAGCAGCGTTTTCAGGTTTCACATCTCCGGCCGCTTTTTTGGTAGCCGTGGTTTTCTTGGCAGCGGCAGCGGTCGTTTTCTTGGCAGTTGTCGTCGTGGTTTTCTTGGCAGCCGGTTTGGCTTCAGTTGCCGACGCAGCTTTGGCACCCGCAGTCGTAGCCGCCGCAGTAGCAGTAGCCGCCGCGTTTTCGATCCGGTCCACGATGATCGTTACGTGATTCGACCGTTTCCGGATCCGATGTGCCCGCCCCTGCGGTGCCGGTTGAATGCGTTTGAGTTGCCGTCCGCCATCGACGAAGATGGTTTTAACGCAGAGCGACGTCTCTTCCAACGAGGTCCCCTGGTTCTTCGCCTCCCAGTTGGCAATCGCCGAGCGGAGGAGTTTTTCGAGGCGTACCGAAGCCTCTTTCTTGGAATAGCGCAGCATCCCGAGCGCCTTATTAATTTCGACGCCGCGAATCATATCTGCGACGAGTCTCATTTTTCTCGGGGAAGTCGGGCAGTCGCGCAGCGAAGCGATCGCGGTAGCGCGTTTTTCCGCCTTGAGCTTTTCAGCTCTCAATCTTTTTCTTGCACCCATTATGTGTGGAATGAATTACTTTTTAACACTATTTTTTCTTGTTGCCCCCGTGTCCACGGAAGCTGCGGGTCGGAGCGAACTCGCCCAGTTTGTGTCCCACCATGTTTTCGGTAACATACACAGGAATAAACTTGTTCCCGTTATGCACCGCCAAGGTGTGTCCCACGAAGTCGGGCGAAATCATGCTCGCGCGCGACCAGGTCTTGATAACCGATTTTTTGCCGCTATCGTTCATGGCAAGGATTTTGCCTTCGAGTTTCGGTTCGATATACGGTCCTTTTTTCAGTGAACGGCTCATTTACGCTGTCTTATTAAATGGTTTATTTCCTCTTGCTCGTCCGAGATTCGACGATGAATTTGGAAGTCGTTTTCTTCGGGTTTCTGGTCTTGTAGCCCTTAGCCAGTACGCCCGTACGCGAGCGCGGGTGGCCCCCCGAAGCACGTCCTTCCCCCCCACCCATCGGGTGGTCTACCGGGTTCATCACGACCCCGCGGTTCCGCGGCCGGCGGCCGAGCCAACGACTGCGCCCTGCCTTACCGCTGCGTTCGAGGCTGTGGTCCGAGTTGGACACGGTCCCTACCGTAGCGCGGCAAGCGGTGAGCACCATACGGGTTTCGCCCGAAGGAAGTTTAATAATCGCGTACTTACCCTCGCGGGCCAGCAGCGTAGCGTAAGTTCCGGCCGAGCGGGCCATAACGGCACCCCTCCCCGGCGTGAGTTCGATACAGTGTACAACGGTACCAAGCGGGATTTCCGACAAGAATAGTGTGTTGCCCACTTCAGGTGCGACGCCCGTTCCGCTGGCGATTTTCTGCCCTACGGTAAGCCCCGTCGGCGCAACGATGTAGCGTTTTTCGCCGTCGGCATAGACCACCAGTGCAATCCTCGCACTGCGGTTCGGGTCGTATTCGATGGTTTTGACCGTAGCGGTCATGCCATCCTTATTGCGCATGAAGTCGATGATGCGGTACTGACGTTTGTGTCCACCACCGATATAGCGCATGGTCATTTTCCCGGTATTGTTACGCCCCCCGGTCGATTTGAGAGGGGTTACCAGTGATTTTTCCGGGGTCGAAGTCGTAATATCGTCAAAGGTGCCGATAACTTTATGTCTTTGACCCGGGGTCATCGGTTTGAATTTTCTAACTGCCATCGTCTCTTAGATATTACTGTAAAAATCGATCTGATCTTCGCCCCCGAGGGTAACGATTGCTTTTTTGTAGCGGTTCTGACGCCCTTCGAGCATCCCGGCTTTGGTGTAGCGGCTCTTGTACTTGCCGTCGTAGTTGCAGGTGTTGACATCCGCAACCGTTACGCCGTACATAGCTTCCACCGCAGCTTTGATCTGGAGCTTGTTCGCCCGCGGATCAACAATAAAACCGTAGCGGTTCAGTTTTTCGCCCTGAGCCGTCATTTTTTCGGTTAGAATCGGCTTAATTAAAATTTCCATGATCTTTCTTTCGTAAAAAGATGTCTTCGTTACTGTGTTCGTCCGGTTCTTTGCAATGGACAAAAAAACCTGCGACTACTGAATGCCGCAAACCTGCTGCATAGCCGCCACAGCGCCTTCCCCGCCGATCAGCAAATGCGCAGCGTTCATCACATCGTACGTATTGATGTTCTGAGCCTGGATCACCTTGACGTTCGGCAAGTTGCGCGCCGCAAGGATAACCCCTGCATTGTTCGCATCCCCGCACAGCACCACCAAGGTTTTCTTTTCCGCCAGCCCGAGGTTTTTGGCCGCCGCGATAAATTCTTTGGTTTTCGGCTGCATTTCGAGGCTGTCCACCACGGTAATCGCTGCATTCTGCGCCTTATAAGTCAGCGCGCTCCGTCTGGCCAGTTGTTTGAGTTTCTTGTTGAGTTTGAAGCTGTAATCGCGCGGCACCGGACCGAAAACACGTCCCCCGCCGACAAACAGCGGCGACAAGATCGACCCGCTTCTCGCCCCCCCCGTACCTTTCTGCTTCTTCAGCTTGCGGGTAGAGCCTGCCACTTCGTTCCGTTGCTTAGCCTTGTGCGTCCCTTGGCGTTGATTGGCCAGATACTGTTTCACATCCAAATAGATCGCGTGATCGTTCGGTTGTTCGAGCGCAAACACAGCATCGTTCAAGGTAATCTTCTTCCCGGTTTCCTTCCCGGCGATATCGAGTATGTTCAATTCCATAACTTAAATCTCCTCCCTTGAATGATTAGCCTTCGATTAACAAGTACGACCCTTTGGCCCCCGGAATCGACCCTTTGACGAGCAGCAGGTTGTTTTCCGGAATAACCTTGAGCACCTTGAGGTTGAGCACTTTCACCTGCTCCCCGCCAGTCTGCCCCGGCATACGTTTCCCCTTGAACACCCGCGACGGATAGGACGAAGCTCCGAGCGACCCCACATGCCGTTGCCGGTTGTGTTGCCCGTGGGTTTGCCCCCCAACACCACCGAAGCCGTGCCGTTTCACAACCCCCTGGAAACCTTTCCCTTTCGAGATTCCGGTAACGTCGACCCATTCGCCTTCAGCGATTACATCGACCCCCACGACATCCCCCAAGTTCGGCATCGTTTCAAACGACTTAAATTCCGCGATCTTCCGCTTCGGCGTAGTCCCCGCCTTGGCGAAATGACCCATCATCGGCTTGCTGGTGTGTTTTTCCTTTTTGTCGTCATAGGCAAGCTGCACAGCCGCATACCCGTCCTTTTCGACGGTCTTCACTTGCGTAACCACACACGGACCAGCTTCGATAACAGTGCATGGGATATTTTTCCCCTCAGCACTGAAAACGGATGTCATTCCGATTTTTTTCCCAATTAGTCCTGACATTTTGGTTGATTAATGGTTATTTGTTTCTGTTCTCCTTTTCAACTCCCGCCATCGACAAGCCCCCTGACAACCAGTCGGTTACCTGCATAACAAGAGCAAAGGCGACTGCAAAGTTACAGCTTTTCTCTTGATTATCAAATTTTTCTATCTCATTTTTCTGCCGTTCACGCCCCGAACATGAACTATAATTACGAAACGGCCGCTTTCTTGACTAAAGAAAGCGGCACCGAAACTATAACCGAAATGTTGAGATCAACTCCGAGTCTTAGATTCGAGATAGGTTTCTCGCCAACGCATCGGATTTTCGAGGATTCGCTCCCATGTTTCGCTCTGTCGATTGAGATAGGCGTTGAAAGCATGAGTCGATTTCCCCCCTCGCGAGAGGAGTCGCATTCGGGCAGCCGTCTGTTCCCAGTCGCGCCCCGCGGCATCGTAGTTCATCAGCACCACCCGGAGCTCCTCTTTCGAAGCCGCTTGCAAAGCCAACGCATAGGCCGTCGCCCCCCAGCTGCGATCGCAACGCATGTAGAGCCGCGTCAGATTTCGCTGGTCGTTCTCCAAGACACGGTAAGCCTGCAACAGGTCGTTTTTAAAGAGGTCGAGATCGCGCTCCGCCACCAAATCGCCGGTCTTGATAAAAGCTTCGACCCACGTAGAAGCGGCTCCGGAGGTCTTCAGCGTGGCGTCGAGCGGCCCCTGCTTGCGTCTGGCAGCTGCCTGCGGAACCACGATACTCGTCGCCAACAGCGCTACACCCAAAAGGGCGAAAATACATCTCGCATTCAATCGGAACATAACCAAAATCGCGTGTTAAAAAAATTAATCTTCAATTATTTCCAACATCCGGGCCTCGTCATCCGCAGCCGTGAGCCGCACGCGCAACGCCTCGGCCGGAACGAGCTCCTCGATCTTCTCGGGCCACTCGACCAGACAGAGATTCCCGCTGAAAAAATACTCTTCATACCCGAAATCATAAGCCTCTTCGACGTTTTTAATGCGGTAGAAGTCGAAGTGATAGATCGGTTCAGCAGTCTCGGAGGTGTCGTAGACATTGACAATGGCGAACGACGGGCTCCCCACCTCGCGCAAATCGCCGACACCGAGCTGACGACACATCTCCTTGATCAGCGTCGTCTTCCCGGCTCCCATCGCGCCGTAGAAAGCCACCACCGTCGCGCCCCGACGCCGAATCTCGTCCAACAACGCCTCGGCCGCCGACGGCAAATCCGAGACTCCTTTTATCGTAATCGTTTTCATGCGTATGACGGATCGCTCCGAGCCAAAGATACAACTTTTATCGCTACTCACGTTCGTTCAGGGCCGTTCTTTGCTTCAAGAAAGAACCAACGAGACTTTGGACAGACCCTGCGGCGGGCGGGATATTCGTGGTTTTTATTAAGTATATACAGAGTTTTCTGCAATATAAAAAAAAGATGTTGCAGCTCTTCGAGTCGCGCGTGCCAGCGACAAGCCCGATGCCGCTGGCCGCGAAAATTGGAGCTTGCTCGGAACGGTTCCGCCAGCGACGGCCTGTTCTAATTCCACCGCGCGCCTCCTTGCACCCGAGCCGCCGACAGCGGGAAGCCTTTGGGACAGAGACTGCCAGTAAAACACCCGAAGGGTGCGCCACCGCGCGGGGTGGCGGTGGCTCGCCCGCCCACAGGGCGGGATTTCCGAACCTCTGCACTCTTGCTTTGACTGCATTTGTTCGGAATCACCATGAACCGCGATCTCCGATCGCGCGCCCGACGCCGCCCCCACGCGGAGGGCGGTGCCGCTCGGCACTCGAAGGCTGGAGTTTGCTCGGAACACTTCCGCCGGCGCCTGTCGATCTACATACCAAATCGCTCTGATAACCGGCACCAACGGGAATTCTCCAAGATCTCCCCATGACGGCCGCCGCCACCCCCATGCGGCAGGCCGCAACGTTCGCCAAGCTCACTTGCGCCTCCGCTGACGGCGGCCGAAAACCTGTCTTGGTCCGCGCGCCTGCGAAATCCATCTGTTTCAATTCTCATTGAAACGGCGTATTTCGCCCTTTAGGCGTCGCGCGCGGGGCTGCCGAAAAACGTTCTCTGCTCGCGCGCCAGGCGATTCATTCGGATTCGGCTTACGCCGAACCGTTGAATCGCCTCCTTAGGCGTGGCGCGCGGTGTCTTCTGCCGTCGCCCGCGGGAATTTCATCTCGATTTTGCTCTCGCAAAACGAGCGAAATTCCTTCTCAAGCGGGCGGGCGACGGAACCGTGTTCGACTGGCCTCGGGCCGGCCGGGCCCCGCGTGCCCGCGGTGGGCAACGGGCTGCCGTAGTCAAGAACGCAGAAAACCAACAAAACCCGCACGTTGCCCCTCATCAAGAAACGGATCCCAAGAAGCCCTCGTTATTTCGGATTCAAAACGATGTAAGGTACCATCATCTCCTCCATCGAAATCCCGCCGTGCTGGAACGTGTTTTTGTAGTACCGCACATGCTGGTTGAAGTTGTTCGGGTAGACCAGAAAGTCGTGATCGTAGGCGAAGATATAGGTCGACGTGAGGTTCGACTTCGGGAGGTGCGCCTCCTCGGGCCGCGTGATGGCGAAGACCTGTTTCGGGTCATAGTTCAGGTTTCGCCCGCTCTTGTAGCGCAGGTTCGGCGAGGTTTCGCGGTCGCCGACCACCTTCACCGGGTTGTCCACCCGGATGGTCCCGTGGTCCGAGGTAATCACCACCGTGTGGCCGCGTTCCGAGAGCTGTTTCATGATCTCCCACAGGTCCGAGTGCTCGAACCACGACCGCGTCAGCGATCGGAACGCCACCTCTTCTTCTGCCAGCTCGCGGATGATTTCGCTTTCGGTCCGCGCGTGCGAGAGGATGTCCAGAAAGTTATAGACCACCACCGACAGGTCGACCGTCGAAAGCCGGTCGATATTCTCCAGCAGTTTCTTCCCCTGCTCCGGTCGGACGAGCTTGTCGAAACTCATCCGATACGGTTTGCCGAACTGCTGGAGCTGGCGCCGCAGAAAATCCTCTTCATAACGATTCTTCCCTCCCTCCTGGTTGTCGTTGAGCCACAGGTCGGGCATCAGTTTCGAAATCGCCAGCGGCGTCAGACCCGCAAACAGAGCGTTCCGCGCATACTGCGTCGCCGTCGGCAGAATCGCGCAGTAGAACTCCTCGCCGGCCACGTCGAAATAGTTGTGCAACAAGGGTCGGATCATCAGCCACTGGTCGTAGCGGAAGTTGTCGATCAACAGGAAAGTGGTCTTCCGCGACTTATCCACCACCGGAAACAACCGTTGCCGCAACAAGGTGTGCGACAAGGTGGGCCGCTCCGGATCGCTGTCGTCGAACCACCCCAGATAGTTGTTCTTCACGAACCGCGCATAGAGGTCGTTGGCCTCCTTGAACTGGTAGGAGAGGATCTCGCGGACGCTGCTGTCGTTGGATTCCGACAGCTCGATGTCCCACTGCACGAGCTTCCGGTAGATGTCGGTCCACTCGCCGAAACTCCGGGCCGACGAGATCGCCACCGAGATCTTCCCGAAGTCGGATCGGTAATCGGCCGTGCTCTTCTCCGATACGAGCTGCTGCTGGTGGACGTTTTTCTTGATCGACAGCAGCACCTGGTTCGGATTCACCGGCTTAATCAAGTAGTCGGCGATCTTCGACCCCACAGCCCGGTCCATGATATTCTCCTCTTCGGACTTGGTTACCATCACCACCGGCGTGGTCGGCGCATGGGCCTTGATCTGCGGCAAGGTCTCCAGACCGGTCATCCCGGGCATCATCTCGTCCAGAATAATCAGGTCGAACGGACGCTGCTGGACCAACTCCACCGCGTCGTAACCGTTGTTACTGGTCTCGACCTCATACCCTTTGCTCTGCAAAAACAACAGGTGGGGCTTGAGCAACTCAATCTCGTCGTCCACCCACAATATCCGAACTTTCATAAACAATCTCCGTTTTTAATACATCCTGTTTTTTATATCCCGATCATTGGCTACAGTACGGAACCGTTCTTTTTCTGAAGAAAAAGAACCAAAAAGACTTCCAACAGCTACGCTACGCCTTAGGCATCCGCAATCTAATGCTCTGGCCCATTGGTGTTGGGCCGGGGTTCTTTTAGGCGCGCCCTTAATGCGAGCTAAACCTTTTGGGCGCGCTCAAAAAGAACCCCC
>JAIDFC010000066.1 GCA_029054535.1 Rikenella sp.
CTATCGGATCGGCATGGGGGGCGGCGCGGTCTCTTCCGTAGCCACCGGCGAATACGCCAATGCCATTGAGCTGAATGCCATCCAGCGGTCGAATCCGGAGATGCAGCGGCGGGCGTACAATGCGATTCGGGCGTTGAGCGAGGAGCGGGACAATCCGATTATCTCGATCCACGACCACGGGGCGGGGGGACACCTGAATTGCCTTTCGGAACTCGTCGAGGCGACGGGGGGGCGGATCGACATCGACCGGCTGCCGGTGGGGGATCCGACTTTGTCGGACAAGGAGATCGTCGGGAACGAGTCGCAGGAGCGGATGGGCCTCGTGATGGACGGGAAACACATCGACAAACTGCGGGCCATCGCCGAGCGGGAACGGTCGCCGATGTACGTCATCGGGGAGACGACCGGAGATATGCAGTTCACCTTCGTGGACAACCGGACGGGCGAACGGCCGATCGACTTGCAGCTCAGTGCGATGTTCGGCGAGGCGCCGCGGACGGTGATGACCGACTCGACGAAAGTCGACACGTTCCGTGCGCCGGAGTATGATGCGGCGAAGATCGGGGATTACCTGAACGACGTGTTGCAGCTCGAGGGGGTGGCTTGCAAGGACTGGCTCACGAACAAGGTGGACCGGTCGGTTACCGGACGGGTGGCGATGCAGCAGACCGCCGGGACGTTGCAGTTGCCGCTCAACGACTGTGCGGTCATTGCGCTCGATTATCAGGGGAAAGCGGGGATTGCGACGGCCCTGGGACATGCGCCGGCGGCGGCGATGGCCGATCCGGCCAAGGGCTCCGTACTGGCTATCGCAGAGGCTTTGACCAATATCGTCTTCGCGCCGCTCAAGGGGGGGCTGGAGGCGGTGTCGCTGAGTGCCAACTGGATGTGGCCGTGTAAGAACGAGGGAGAAGACGCCAGACTTTATCGGGCGGTCGAGGCGGCCAGCGACTTTGCACTGGCTTTGAAGATCAACATTCCGACGGGGAAAGACTCGTTGTCGATGACCCAAAAGTATCCGGACGGACAAGCGGTGATGGCTCCGGGGACGGTGATTATCACTTCGGCGGGCGAGGTTTCGGACATTAAGAAGTGTGTGCGGGCGGCGATAGATGAGGAGTATTGCGATCGGAGCGCGCTGGTGTATGTGGATATGACCGGCGGCGAGGACTTCGTGCTGGGGGGGAGCGCGTTGGCGCAGGTGGTGGGGGCTGTGGGCTCGTCGGCCGATGTGCCGACGGTTCGGGACGCGGGGTACTTTGCCCGGGCGTTCGACGCCGTACAGGAGCTGATCGGACGGGGCGATGTGCTGGCCGGACATGATGTGTCGGGCGGCGGGCTGATTACGACCCTGCTGGAGATGGCTTTCGGCGGGAATCGCGCCGGGCTGGCGGTGGACCTGAATCCGCTGCGGAACGACGATCTCGTGCAGCTGTTGTTCAGCGAAAAACCGGCCGTGGTATTGCAAGTGGCGACGGAGCGGGCGGACGCCGTGCTGGCATCGCTCGACAAGATGGGCGTGGCCGGACAGCGGATCGCCGAGGTGCTCGGCGAACGGAAATTCTCGCTGCGGCACGGGTGTTGCGAACGGCTCCGGCTGGATATTGACCGGATGCGGGATGTGTGGTATCGGACGTCGTACTTGCTGGATTGCAATCAAAGTACGCCGAGGTTGGCCTTGGAACGATTCGAGAATTATAAGAAACAGCCGTTGTACTACGATTTTCCGGCTCACTTCACTGGGAAGTTGTCGCAGTACGGCATCGACCCGCGGCGGAAGACCAAGACGGGGATCCGTGCGGTGATTATCCGCGAAAAGGGGTGTCAGTGCGACCGGGAGACGGCGTGGGCGATGCACCTGGCGGGATTCGACGTGCGGGATGTGCATATGACCGACCTCATTTCGGGGCGCGAGACCTTGGAGGATGTCAATCTGATCGCTTTCGTCGGCGGGTTCTCTAACTCGGACGTCTTGGGGTCGGCCAAAGGGTGGGCCGGGGCGTTCCTCTTCAATCCGAAAGCCAAGGAGGCATTGGATCGGTTCTACTCGCGGCCGGACACGCTGTCGATCGGGATCTGCAACGGGTGTCAGTTGATGGTCGAACTGGGGCTCATCGCGCAGAAGACGGACGAGGAGCGGCCGCGGATGCTGCACAACGACTCGCACAAGTTCGAGTCGAGGTTCCTGGGGGTTACGGTACAGCCGTCGCCGAGCGTGATGCTGCGGTCGCTCGAAAACTCGATCTTGGGGGTTTGGGTGGCGCACGGCGAAGGGAAATTCCGGTTGCCGTATACAGAGGATCATTATCATATCCCGATGAAATACCTTTACTCGGAGTATCCGGGGAATCCGAACGGCAGCGATTACAACGCGGCGGCGATCTGCTCGGCAGACGGGCGGCACCTGGCGATGATGCCGCACCTGGAACGAGCGCTGCGACCGTGGAACTGGGGCTACTATCCGAGCCTCGCGCCGCGGTCTGCGGATGAAGTTACGCCGTGGATCGAAGCCTTCGTCAACGCCCGGGAGTGGATCAAGGAGCACACTCGGTAGGGGACCGATAACGTTTCATGCCAGAAGCCTGTTCGGAGTGCCGCTCGGTACACGAGCAGGCTTTTTCTCTCGGCAGACCGGATAACGAGCGATAAGAACCGAAGCAATAACTATACACACCATGAACATCGAAGAAATTCGCACGTACTGTCTCTCGAAAGCGGCGGCAAGCGAAGCTTTTCCTTTCGACGAGGATACGATGGTCTTTCGAGTGGGCGACACGGAGGCTTACGGAACGGGGAAACTGTTCGCACTCTGCTCGTTGGAACGGCCCGACTATGTATTGTTGAAGTGCGACCCGGATCGAGCGATCGAGCTCAGAGACCGTTATCCGGAAGAGATCGAACCCGGATGGCATATGAACAAACGGCATTGGAACGGCATTCTTCTGACCGGTCCGCACTTGACCGACGCTCAGGTGCGCGAAATGATCGACCATTCTTATAAACTGGTAGCAGCTTCGTTGCCCCGACGAGTGCGAAAGGCCTCGGGCTTGGCTGAGAAATAAACAAAAGACCGTGGTATGAACAACTGGCTGAAAAAAATATCGATTGTCGTAGTCGGCATTTTCTGGGCGGGGATTTCCTGCGGCATAGTATCGGCCCGAGGTGGTCGGACGGTGGTGGCCGGAGAGGTGATCGGTCGTTCGGCGACCGATCCGGCGATCGTGATGTGGTATTTGGACGATCCTTTCGGATCTACGGAGCAACTGGCTCAACGTTTGGCGGCCGACGGATCGTTCCGGTTCGAGACCGAGGAGATCACCCATCTGCACGACGTGTCGATCGTGATCGGGAGGTCGGTTCGATTTTTGATCGCTCCGGGAGATTCGATCCACCTGACGATCGATGCGGATCGGATGCGGCGGGGAGAGGTTGCGGAGGCGGTTCGTTTCGGCGGCGACCGGGCGAAAGAAAATGCCGAGTTGATCGTGTGTCAGGAAAAGATGATCCGGTTGCAGAACGACGAGCCGTTGCTCGACCTGGCGACCACCCCCGACAACGTCTTTCGGCAGATCCGAGAGCGGATGGCTCGGTATGAAGATTCGTTGAATCGGT
This sequence comes from Rikenella sp., assembly GCA_029054535.1. GTDB lineage: Bacteria > Bacteroidota > Bacteroidia > Bacteroidales > Rikenellaceae > Rikenella. The sequence goes on from JAIDFC010000066.1 coordinate 3,613, forward strand.
TTGCCTCTGTGGGGCCGGAGATACGGGATTTCATGCGGCGCGAGCTGCTCTTCAACCTGGCCAACAGCCTTTTGGCTTACGAACCGCGTAATCCGGCGGCGCGTGTAAAGTTGCTCGGCGACTCGATTTTCGGAATCCACGACGAGGCCAATCTGCGGACGATGATGTTTCCGTACCACTTGAATTTCTATGCCGATACGCGTACGGCCATCGACACGACGATCTTGGCGGCGATACGGGACGAAGATTATGCCCTGGCGGCACGAAAGACGGTCGGAGTACTGACCGAGGAGCCTGCCACGGGGTGCCGCGACGTGATGTTGTGGGGCTCGATGATCGCTCTGGCCGAACAATGGCCGGCCTTGTGCGACTCGGTGGCGGAACTGCGGACGGCATTTGTCGATCCGACGCTCTACGAGCGGTTGCAGATGCAGTGTCGGACTTTTGCGAAAGGTCCGTCGTTTCCGGAGACTCCGATCACCGGAATCCACTACCTGACACCGGCGGACAGCACGGTCGAAGCGGTTCCCGAGGGGGATTTCTTCGCCTATCTGGCAGCCAAATACCCGAATCGGGTGCTGTATATCGATGTGTATGCCACGTGGTGCGCCCCTTGTCGGGCCGAGATGAAGTATGCGCCGATGTTGCACGAAACGTTCTCCGAACAAGAGGTCGTTTTCGTGAACCTCTGCCTGGCCTCTCCGTTCGACCACTGGCGGCGGCTGATGACACAAAACCCGATCGAAGGCGAAAACTATTGGTTCGATCCGGATGCCACCAACCTCTTTCGGGCAACTTATCGGCTGTCGGGCTACCCGACTTATCTTTTAGTGGATCGTCAGGGAAGTTTCTCCTCGCTCCAGGCCGGACGACCGTCCGAGATGGAATACACGATCCGACAAATCAATACCCTTTTGGGGCAATGATGGATCGATGATCGGCTCGGTCGGGAGATGTCCACGTCGTCGGCAACCAACGTACCCCGAAAGTGGTCTCGTCAGCTCTCCAGTCGATCGATCCCCACCGCTCCACCCAGTCGGACAGGCTGTTGAAGTCGAATCCCGACAAGATCAAGGCCCCCCAAAGCAGCACCGAAGCCAGCGCTGTCGCAAACGTGGGTATGCGGTAAAGATTCTTCGAAGGCGGGAGCGGTTCGAGCCGGCTCAGTACGCGCTGCGAAAAATCTTCCCCGTGCGCCACCTGTTCCCGTCGCGCTGCGGCGAACAGCCTCTCCAGCGAATCGGTCTCTTCCGTATGGTTTCGTTTCATAACTCTTCGTTTTTCAGGTGGAGTCTCAGTTTGGTTTTCGCTCTCGCGACGGCGCTTTTGACCGTCCCCAGCGGCAGACCCGAGACATGTGCGATCTGGCTGTGGGAGAGCTGTTCCACGGCCGACAACAGGATCACGTTGCGCTCCGTATCGTCCAGGCAGGCCAAAGCGCTCTGCAAGATAGCGATTTCGGTCGTATCTCGGTCTTCGGGGTCCGTTTTTTCGATCTCCACCGTAGGGTGCAGCGATCGCCGGCTGTCGAGAAAGGTCCGATAGGCGATCCGGAAAAGCCATGCCCGGAACGAACCCAGACCGGAAAACTGGCGGATCGAGTTGAAAGCCTTGATGAAACTCTCCTGTGCGAGGTCGTCGGCCCGAAACCGGTCGCCGCCGGTCAGATGGGTCAAGTAACGCCGCAAGGGAGCCTGGTAGTGTTCGACCAGGCTCCCGAAAGCGTCCGGATCGCCCGTCCGTTTGATGCGCCGGACGAGCCACCATTCGCCGAGGGTGTCGTATCGGCTATCGGTTTTCTTCACGATGCTGCGTGTACAGGCGGAACAAATAGACCACGGCATAGCCCACCCCGGCGATCAGTCCCCAGAGCAGAACGGCCGAAAAGAATGGCAGATGGCTCAGCTGGACGA
>JAIDFC010000067.1 GCA_029054535.1 Rikenella sp.
GAGGGCCGAAGTTTCGCTGCGCTCCATCGTCCTCTCCGCGGGCTGCGGGTCGCATACCGCTGGGCGCGGTTAATCGGTTAAGCGAAGGCCGGATCTGTTGCGGAATTGGGTAATCACGACTCGTAGAGTCGCCGGCCTCGGAGCGGGGCGAACGCCATGGGCGGGCGTCGGGTGGCGCGCCCGAGGACGAAGTTTTCTTGCAAACGCATTTCTCCCGTCAAGCCCGGAACAAGGCAGGCTGTTGTTGGGGTAGACACGAGTGGATTGGAGTGCCCGGCGGCACCTCCTTATTCCTGGAGGCAACGCAACTGAAAACCGTGCGCGCAGCTACCGGAACCAAGGCTGACCACAACGTAATTAAAATACAAGCGATAAGCATAGTCCGTGCTGGATGAAGTCCAATTGTACCCGCTGTGGCCGACGGCAGACAACGTTCCATTGCTCGGGTGGCGACAGCCCGGAGCCGGGGAGGGCAGCAATACCCCTCGAAAATTCGCGGGGGACGAGAAGTCGGTGAAGGACGGACTTGGTGTCGGGAAATCGAACGGAAGGTCGTCGGAACCCACTGAAAATTCTAACGAACGGAGTTGATTATAAAATGAAACCGAAAAGAAATTATTTGTTACTGGTCCTCAAGGGGATCGGGATGGGAGCCGCCGATGTGATTCCGGGGGTTTCGGGCGGTACGATCGCTTTCATTACGGGGATTTACGAAGAGTTGATCCGATCGATCCGGTCGTTCGACCTGACGGCGGTTCGCATGCTCTTGCGGCTTGACCTGCGCGGATTCTGGAGGCATGTCGACGGAGGATTCCTCTTCTCGGTGCTGGCCGGGATCGCCGTTTCGATCTTCTCACTCGCCAAACTGATGAAATACCTGCTCGACGAACATCCGATCTTCGTCTGGTCGTTCTTTTTCGGGCTGATTATCGCCTCGTCGTGGCTCGTAGCGCGCGAGGTGAAGCGGTGGAACGCCGGGACCATCGTCGCATTGGCGGCGGGGGCGGTGGCGGCTTTTGCGATTACGGTGCTCAGCCCGGCCGCTACGCCGGATACCTGGTGGTTCGTCATGCTTTCGGGGGCGGTGGCTGTTTGTGCCATGATTCTGCCCGGGATTTCGGGCGCCTTTATCCTGCTTTTGCTGGGTAAGTACGCGTATATTATCGGCGCTGTGTCGACGTTCGATCTGCCGGTGTTGTTGCTCTTCGTCGTAGGCGCGGTGGTCGGAATCGTCAGTTTCTCGCACCTGCTTTCGTGGCTGTTGGCCAAGTATCACGGGATGACGGTGGCTTTGCTGACGGGGTTTATGGTGGGGTCGCTCAACAAGATATGGCCCTGGAAAGAGGTCCTTGAGACGTATCGGGACAGTCATGGCGTGGCGCAGCCGTTGGTCGAACGGAACATCTTACCGGGGGCCTACCCGGCGGTGCACGGTGGTGAACCGGCCTCTTTGGGCTGGGCGATTTTGTTTATGGCGGTCGGGTTCCTGCTGATCTGGGGGATCGACCGCGGGGCGGCGGTCTTGAAACGGCGGCGCGGGGAGCTGCAGAATAATCGGACGGAACGATGAAAAGATACGGACTGGTGGGGTTTCCGCTCGGGCATTCGTTTTCGGCGGGATACTTTGCGGAGAAGTTCGCGGCGGCGGGCCTGCGGGACGAATGTCGCTACGAGAACTTCCCGGTGGAGCGGATCGAAGACTTGAGAGAGGTGTTGCCGGAGGAGATTCGGGGTTTCAACATTACGATTCCTCACAAACAGCATATCCTGCCGCAGTTGGCGGAGATCGATCCCGAGGCTCGGGAGGTGGGGGCGGTGAACTGCGTGCGGGTGTTGCCGGACGGGGCGTTTCGGGGCTACAATACGGATGTCTACGGGTTCGAGATGTCGTTGAGGGGGATGTTGCGGACTTTTCGGGGCGAGCTGTCGTCGTTGCGGGCGCTGGTGCTCGGGACGGGCGGAGCGGCGCAGGCGGTGCATCATGTGCTGCGCAAGTTGGGGATTGCTTATCTTGAGGTCTCGCGCCTGGCCGATGCGGCGAGGGGACGGTTGGCTTACGAACAATTGACGCTGGAGACGGTGGAGTCTTATCGGTTGATTGTCAATACGACGCCTCTGGGGATGTATCCGAACACGGAGGCGCGGCCGGATTTGCCGTACGAGGCGATCGGGGCGGGGCATTACTTGTATGATTTGATTTACAACCCGGCCGAGACGGCTTTCTTGCGCGAGGGCCGTCGGCGCGGGGCATGGGTGAAGAGCGGTTTGGAGATGTTGGTGTTGCAGGCCGAACGGAGTTGGGAAATCTGGAACGGGTAGATGCGTTCATTTGTGGCGAAATTTTTATGAACTTCCCGCGGGCGACGGACGCACCGCGTCTTTTACTGGGGTTCTCTTTGAGAAGATTCCCGCGCGCGACTGCTGGAGTAGGAAATCGTTCAAAAGCGTGAATCGCTTTTGAACAGGATTTCCGCCAGCGCGCGGACAGAAACTGTTTTTTGGTCGCCGCCAGCGGAGGCTTGTCGAGCAAAGTCCAGTTTTCGCGTGTTGAGCGGTACCGGTCCGCCGCTGGGAGAGGCGGCGACCCGCACGACTTGGAGAGTCGCGGTTGGTGGTGAGTGGAGTACATTTCAGCCTATTGCGATCCGTAGGATCGCCGGCCTCGTCGCCCAGGCGCTTTGCGCCTCGGGGGGATGGGCGACAGGCCGAATGAGGCGAAGCAGGATGGCTTCGGCCCGCGCACCCTTTGGGCGCAGTTGTCGAATCCAGGTAAAACGGTCGCCGCCAACAAGGGAAGCAACGAGTCCCACCGCAAGGGGTGGCGTCGGGCGCGCGATCTACGATCGCGGTTGGCAGCGGGAAAATGCGTGTTCCGGAACTTGCAATCCGACGTCCCGCGCGCCCGCGGCGCAGTTTGGCTTCTATGAAGCTCGGGCGAGGGCCCCGTTTGTCGAGAAAATGTCGAGAAAAAACGTTTCCGAGATCCGACGAGAACCGCTAAGAAAAAAGGTTTATTGTGCCTCGAACTTGTAGGTGATCGTCCCCCGCTGTCGATCCGGCGCGCTGGCAGACGCATTGAAAGAAGAGGCCAAAGCCGCTTGCACCGCCCGTTGCGCGATGCACTCCCCTTGCGAAGCCCGTTCGACCGTCGCGTTGGTAACCTTGCCGTCGCGGTTCACCGTGATCGCCACCACCACCGTCCCCCCTTCGCGACACTGGTAGGCCGGAATATGCAGATAGGTCGCCGTCCGCCCTGCCAGGTCGTAGGAGACCGCTACGTTCCCCTTAACTTGGGTCGTCCCGCCGCCGTTCTGCTGCGGATCGAGCCGTTTCGGCCCCGACGAAGTCGAATTGGGCATCTGGTGCCGACGGTTCATCTCCGCCACCTCGTCCAGCCCCGAACGGAACGCCTGGCGGTTCGCCGCCAAGGCCTGTTGCACCCGTTCCGCCTCCTCCATCAGCTGCTCCGTCTTCGTCCCCCGGTCGTCCTTGAGCGATGCGTCCATCTTCGCGTTCGCGTTCGAACGTCGGTTCATCACCCGCTCGTACTGTCCCGGATCGATCCGTTCCACCGGTTTCGGTTTCTCTTCTTCCTGCGGTTTGGGCGGTTCGGGTTCGTTCGGGTCGACCAGGTCGACGTACATCGTCGTGGTCGGGTTCTCGCGGACCACGATCTTGTACGAGACGAAGAGAATCGCCGCGATCAGGTACAGCACCACCGTAACCAGAAGCCCCACGCGGTGCCGGTAGACCCAGTCGCCCGCATCCCGGTTTCGCCGTCGATTGTCGAACGGCAGCGGGATCCGGTCGGGTCGTCTGGGCGGCGGCAGGTTCGGGCCTGCCGAGGCTCTTCGTCCGTCCGGGCGTTGTTGCGGCGCGGCGACGCCTCCGGCTCCCGCCGGACGGGGCGGTCGGTTGTTTCCCGAAGAAGAGGTTCCGGGTCTGCGGTTATGTTCGGGTGTCGTCATACGAAGACAAAGGTAATCATTTTCGGCGAGAGCGGATCGCCCTCCGGCAGGGCATCCCGATAGAACGTTATGAGATGTCATTTTATTTTTTAACTTTGCCCCCAAAACAGACTCATTATGACAGCTAAACAGCAAACGCTCGGAGCGGCCGTTACGTTCGGCGGGACGGGGTTGCATACCGGAGCGACTGTGAACCTTACGATACGGCCGGCCGAGGCGGGGCACGGCATCAAATTCTGTCGGACGGACCTCGAGGGGGCGCCGGTGATCGACGCCGTGGCGGAGAATGTGGCCCAGACTTCGCGCAGTACCTTGCTCAAGAAGGGGGAGGCTACGGTTTCGACCGTCGAACACCTGATGGCGGCTTTGTGGGGGTGCGGGGTGGACAACGCCTTGATCGAACTCGACGGGGGCGAGGTGCCGATTGCGGACGGGTCGGCGATGCCGTGGGTGAAGCTGATTCAAAAGGCGGGGGTTGTGGAGCAGGAGGCGGAACGGAAATACTACGAAATTTCGGAAAAGACGACTTTCGCGGCGGAGAACGGAAGCGAAATCGTGGCTTATCCGGACGACGCTTTTTCGGCGGTGGCGAATGTCGACTTCGACTCGGCGGTGGTGGGGAAACAGTATGCCACCTTTGCGCCGGAGGCGGGGGACGATTTCGCCGGGATGGTGGCGCCGAGCCGGACGTTCGTTTTCCTGCACGAGATCGAACCGCTCATTCAGAACAACTTGATCAAGGGGGGGGATTTGGACAATGCCATCGTGATCGTCGAACGGCCGGTGGCGGCGGACAAGGCCGCGCAGATCGGAAAATTGTTCGGAAGGGATGGAGTGGCGGCCGATCGGCAGGGGTATCTCAATAACCTGGAGCTCCATTTCGACAACGAGATCGCACGGCATAAATTGTTGGATTTGCTGGGGGATTTGGCTTTGGTGGGGATGCGGATCAAGGGGCGGATCTTCGCCACGCGGCCGGGGCATAAGACCAATACGGAGTTCGCGAAACTGTTACGCAAACATATCAAACGGGATGTGGATCGGCCTACTTTCAAGTACGATCCGAACGTGGAGCCGATCTACGACATCAACCGGATCAAGGCTACGCTGCCGCATCGGCCGCCGTTCTTGCTGGTGGACAAGATTATCCACATTACGGAGACCGAGGTGGTTGGGATCAAGAATGTTACGATGAACGAACCGTTCTTCGTGGGACACTTCCCGGACGAACCGGTGATGCCGGGGGTGCTGCAGGTGGAGGCGATGGCGCAGTGCGGCGGGATTCTGGCGCTGAGCACCGTGCCGGATCCGGAGAACTACTCGACTTATTTTATGACGATCGACGGGGTGAAGTATCGGCACAAGGTGGTGCCGGGGGATACGCTCCAGTTCGAGCTGCGGCTCGCGGAGCCGATCCGGCGGGGGATCGTGAAGATGGACGCGCGGGCGTATATCGGGAACACGTTGGCCACCGAGGCGAAGCTCATGGCGATGATTACGAAAAACAAGTAATCGTTTTTCGGAGGGGGCTGACCGCTCGCGGCGCTTTTATGAATTTTTAGATTTTTCAGAACGAATCTTATGATACATCCTTTGGCCTACGTCCACCCGGACGCTAAACTGGGCGAAAACGTTACGGTAGAGCCTTTCGCATACGTAGCCGGAAAGGTAACCGTCGGGGACGGGACGTGGATTGGGCCGCATGCGGTGATTAACGACGGGGCGATTATCGGGCGGGATTGTCGGATATTCAGCGGGGCGGTGATCGCCGGGATTCCGCAAGACCTCAAGTTCCGCGGGGAGGAGACCACGGCGGTGATCGGCGATCGGACCATGGTGCGGGAGTGCGC
>JAIDFC010000068.1 GCA_029054535.1 Rikenella sp.
CCCCTCGGCCTGTGCGCGTGCCGCGAAACGTTCGACGACAGCCGCCGATTCATCCGTCTGCCATCGTCCACCACGATACACTCCAATTCGACCGTCCCCGCCTCCGCCTGGTCGAACACCGACCTCAAACACGCCTCGATCCACGAAGCTATGTTGTAGACCGGTATGATTACGCTGATTTTCATAAGAGATTAAACCTAGGAACCCACCCCCGTCGATCGCTACCGCACGACGATATTCCGTACGACCTTCGCCCGCAGCAAACCGTTGATCCTCCCGATCAACATCTTCCTCCGCATAAAAACCTCGGCCCGAACGGCCGACGACGAAAAACCGACATACAGTATTCCGCCGCGGATATAAACGTCTTCGGTACACCGTGCCACATACTCGCCGGCTACCTCGGCCCACAACTCGACTGCCCGACCCTCCATCGAAGCGGGGCCCAACGCACGGGTCCGGAAGTACTCGCTCAACAACTCCCCGACGCTCATCGGTTCTGTCCGTCGCATGATTTTTATCTTAATTGATTCGTATATCGGCTCATTGGCTACTGTACGGTACCGTCGCCAAAAATCGGTTATTCGAAATCAATTGATAACCGCTCCTTCGCCCCGATCGACAGCCGCTTCGCCATTGTCCTCCGCCTCCATTTCCCGCTGGAGAGCTACCATTTTGATCGCCGTAGCAGCCGCTTCGTCGCCCTTGTTCCCGAGTTTTCCGCCCGCCCGGTCGAGCGCTTGTTGTTGGTTTTCGGTCGTCAGCACCCCGAAAGCGATCGGCATGTTCCAGCTGAGCTGCATCTGTTGGACACCGATGGTAACCCCCTGGCAGACGAAGTCGAAATGTCGCGTGTCGCCCTGGATGACGCATCCCAGCACGATCACCGCGTCGACGTTGGTGTATTCGGCGAAGTATTGCGCTCCCATGGCGAGTTCGAAAGTTCCGGGAACCCATTTGACGCTGATTTTCTCGTCCGGGCATCCGGCGGCCCGGAGCGTCTCGACGGCCCCTTCGAGCAAGGCATTGGTGATGGCGTGGTTCCATTCGGCCACGACGATTCCGAAGGCCATCTCGGCCGCCGAAGGTACCGGGCGGTCGAAGACGGAGAGGTTTTTCAGATTAGAAGCCATTGATGAGAATGTATGTAATCCGTTCAAGTTAAAAACGAAACAAGCACGGTCTGTTATGCAAGATGCAGAGACCGTACTCGCCGTAAGATTTTGTTTGTGAGAATATTAAGAGAAAACGAGTCGCGCTAATCCGCCGCACCCTACAACTGCTGTTGCACCCGTGCGATAAACTTCTCGATATCCCGCGCCTGCATGCTCTGCGGATAGTTGTTCCGCACCGTTTCGTACTGTTCCAATGCCCGCGCCAGGTTCCCCAGTTTCTCGTTAACCATCCCGGCTTTCTTGAGGTACACCGGCGTCGTCCCGACATTATCGTTGTAAGCCGCCGCCCGTTCATAATACTTAACCCCCTCGTCCAGCTGTCCCAGTTCGACATAGGCATCGCCCGTAAGCCCCAGATTCTCAGCTGCGATAATCACGCCCGCCGCATTGCCCCCCACGGCTTTATAGCTCTTGAAAGCATCGATCGCCTGCTGGAACTCTCCCATATGGAGGTAGCACAACCCGGCATAATGCCGTGCCAAATTCCCCTGCGGCGTATTCCCGTAACGATCCGCAATCGTCAAAAAACCGTCGAACGACGCGTTCCCGTTCAACGCCAACGCAAACGAATCGCGAGCAAAATAATTCTGAGCTTCGAACATCTCTGCCGACGCCTTCTCCGCCCGCGGAGCCTGGTAAAGGTACTTGTACGAAAAATACCCCCCCACAACGAGCACTACGGCTCCGAGCAACATCAGCAATAGTTTCCCGTTGCGTTCGATGAAGAGTTCGAAACGTCCCAAACTCTGTTCGATGATCTGTTCCGGATCCTGAGCCTGGCCGGCTTTATTGGTCTCTGCCATAACTGTCCTTAAAGTTCGTATTATTGAAATCAGCCACAAAAATATACTTTTTTCCCGACACTCCGAAAACTTAAACCCGTTTTTATCCTCCACGCAAATAAACTATCTTTGTATTATTTCAATATATCGTTCATTTCTCTGTAACCGTCTTTAGCGACAGGAGGGTACTGTTCTTTTTGTGAACAAAAAGAACCAAAAAAACTTTCGGGAATGCTTCGCATTCCATGACCGTTCTTAGTGAATAGTCTCGGGGTTACTTTTGGGTCGGGGTAATGGCGCGCTAAGTGATTGACTCGCAAAAAAGCGCGCCATTACTCCCGGCCCAACAATAAATCCGCAAGGCTCTTGACTACGGTAGTCCATGCGATACGTTAGTATCGCCCGAAGTCTTTCTGGTTCTCTTTCTTCAGAAAGAGAACGGTTCCGTACAGTAGCCAAACACAGGGTTATAAATGAAGAAGCGAATGATATTATTAGTATAATCAGAGTAGCGATGTATTTGGAACGGATTTCGATATTGAATTTCAAGAATATAGCGGAAGCGGAGTTGGAGTTTTCGGCCAATGTGAACTGTTTGGTGGGGGACAACGGAACGGGTAAGACCAATTTGGTGGATGCCGTGTGGTATCTGTCGATGAGCAAGAGTTCGGTGGGGTTGACCGACGGGCAGTCGGTTCGGCACGGGGAGGAATTTTTCATGCTCGACGGGCGCTACTCGATCGGCGGCGG
>JAIDFC010000069.1 GCA_029054535.1 Rikenella sp.
ATTATAAACTGTACGTCTATGCGATGTTCGCGTTCGGGATGGTGGGGGTGCTGATCGCGTTCTTCCAGTACAACACGCTGGGGACCAGGCTCAAAATCTTCATGGGAGATACCGGATCGCTGACCTTGGGATACATGATCGCGTTCCTGGGACTGAAGTTCGTCAACCTGGAACATTCGGCATTCATCGCCACAGGTTTGAACTCTTCGCTGGCGATCTTGTTCGGCCTGCTGTTCGTACCGATTTTCGACACCTGCCGGGTTTTCGTCAGTCGGGTGTCGCGCGGCAAATCGCCGTTCTTCCCAGACAAAAACCACGTACACCACAAACTGCTCAAGCTACACCGAACCCATTTGCAGAGTACGGGCATCCTGCTGCTGATGGAAGCGGGGTTCATACTCCTGAACTTCGCTCTGGCCGAACTCTGCCGCTGGGGGGTAACGTGGGTCCTGCTCACCGACATCTTGCTCGGGATTGGAATCAACATGACGCTCAACCGTTTAATCGGACGTTACGGACGCGAACTCGCCGAACACGAGGTCATGCAAAAACCATAACACTCGTTTTTATAACCGTACTGTTTATTATATACCCCGTGTTTGGCTACCGACTGGAACTGCCGCTTTTTAACTAGCTACGCCTTACGCTATCGCAATCTTTTAGGGGCGGACGCCCGGGAGCGGCCGCATCGAGCGAAGCGAGAGTTGCGGGCCTCCCGAGGGGGAGGCGTCCGGCCCGCAGTGCCTGCCGCACACAAAAGACCTTAAACAGTGTCTGACCCGCGCGCCTGGGAAATCCTGTTCGAACCATTCACATGGTTCAAACGTATTTCCCTTTTTAAGGCGCGGCGCGCGGATGCCGCTCGGCACTCGAAAACTGGAGTTTGCTCGGCAACATGTAAGAACTGCCCTCTGGCCGGGCAGGCCCCGCGTGCCCGCGGTGGGCTGGCGATGCTTACGCATCGCTATAACAAGCAAGCGAAGATAAAAAGAACAGTACCCTCCTGTCGTCAAAAACAGGCATGTAAAAAACAGTACAATTTAAAAAGAAGATAAGGGATTATGTCATCGAGCAAGCAGAAGACCGTATTGGTAGCCGGCGGAGCCGGTTATATCGGGACCCACACGACCGTAGAGTTGATCGAGGCAGGGTATGACGTTGTGATCGCGGACGATTTGTCGAACGCGGATATATCGGCGGTTCGGGGTGTGGAGGCGATTGTGGGGCGGAGCGTACCGTTCGTGGAGGTAGACTGTTGCGACACCGAAGCGTTGCGGAGAGAGGTATTCGAGAAGTATGCTTTCGATTCTGTGATTCACTTTGCGGCCTACAAGGCCGTGGGCGAGTCGGTGGCAGAGCCTTTGAAGTACTTTCGGAACAACCTCGACTCGTTGTTGAGCGTTCTGGCGTTGATGAAGGAGTTCGATGTGCACAATATCGTATTTTCGTCATCGGCGACCGTTTACGGTCAGCCCGACGAGCTTCCGGCAACGGAACAGACGCCGCGTCAGCGGGCCAACTCGCCGTACGGTCTGACCAAACAGATGAGCGAAGATATCATTCAGGATACGGTTGCGGCGGTGCCGGGGATGCGGGCTATCGCGCTGCGGTATTTCAACCCGATCGGGGCACATCCGTCGGCCTTGATCGGCGAACTTCCGAAGGGGGTTCCGAATAATCTGGTACCATTCATCACGCAGACAGCCGCAGGGGTTCGGAAAGAACTGGCCGTATTCGGCGACGATTACGATACGCCGGACGGATCGTGCTTGCGGGACTATATCGACGTGGTGGACTTGGCTCGGGCGCATGTGGTGGCGGTGAGCCGGATGGTCGAACGGACGGCCGCGGGAGCGGAAGGCGATCGGTACGAGATTTTCAACATCGGGACGGGTCGTCCGGTTTCGGTCTTGGAGTTGGTTCACCGGTTCGAGGAGGTGAACGGCGTCGCAGTACCGCATCGGATCGCGGAACGTCGGCCGGGAGACGTGGAGAAGATCTGGGCGGCGACCGACAAAGCGAACGACGTTTTGGGCTGGCACGCAGAGCGGGATTTGGGAGAGACGTTGCGCGCAGCTTGGGCTTGGGAGAAGCGGGTGCGGGGTTTGTAGCGTTTTCGGATTTTATAACAAGGGCGGGCTCTGTCGATTCTCGACAGAGCCCGCCCTTGTTACTCCAGCACACAAAAGAGATTGACCGACCATCTGCACCGCCGACCGTATGAGTTTGCGTATTTTGCCTTTCCGCAATCTCCCGACTGGTTGCAATAAGCCGCACCCGCAGGTGCGCGAGCCGGAGCCTCCGGCGGAGACCATTTAACACCGAAAAATCTACAAGTCGCCGCAAACCGCGATCACAGATCGCATGGCCCGCAGCCCTCCCCCTGCGGAGAGCCGAATTGCTCGCTTCGCTTGATTGGCCACTCCGTGGGCTGCGGCCCTTTTAATTCCAGAACATTCTTTGCCGCGCGCCGGGCATTTTCCTAAGCGCAATAAACCGCAACTGAAAGTCGTGCGGATCGCCGCATCCCCAGGCGGAGGCCTGCAACGTTCGCCATGCTCACTTGCGCCTCCGCTGGCTTCGGCTCTTTGTTATTCCAAAACTTCTTTGACCGCGCTGGGCTTTTTGTTCCGTAGTAAACCGCGGCCTTTGGTCGCGCGGGCCGAATGCCTCCCCTACAACAGAATGCTCGGTCTCAATTAAACCGCGCTCTACGAGCGCGCGGTCCGGCGCCACTCCCGGCGACGCACCCTTCGGGTGTTTTACTGGCAGCCTCTACCCTAAGGGCTTTCCGCGCTGGCGCCAAACCGAGGCCGGCAGCCTTTGGGGTCGTATTTTTTTACACCCTTTCTTCCAATAACCGCGACCGTAGGTCGCGCGGGTCGCCACCTCCCACCGCGGCGGACCGGTGCCGCTCGGCACTCGAAAAC
>JAIDFC010000007.1 GCA_029054535.1 Rikenella sp.
CGGAGATGGATTCGAACCACCGAAGTCGAAGACAGCAGATTTACAGTCTGTCCCATTTGGCCACTCTGGTATCCGCCCTGAAGAACAATGTGTTCCGAAACACCCGCCCCCCCGAGAACAAGCATTTCGGACAGCAAAGATAGGCAATGGTTTTGAATTTGCAAACTTTTTCAGTCTTTAGCCTCTTTTTTTCAATCCATTAGCCTGGCCGCGGCCTCGGGAAAGGGGTTACAGGACCTTGCGGATCACGATTCCTTTCACCAGATAGAGCCGGACGATCCGTTCGCGCCGCACCCCCACCGGTTCGATCTCGGAGCCGGCCGCAGCCACCAGCCAGAGTCCCTCGGCCACCCGCCGGTCGAGACGCACGTAACGCATCAGGGCGAACTCCGCCGTAACGACCAGATAGATCTCGCCCGGCAACACCGGCCCCGTCGGATCGACCTCCTTGACCGCCACCACCGCTCCGGGCGGCACCTCCGGCGCCATCGCCTCGCCCGTAACCGCCGCCGCGAAGTCGCAATCGCCGAATCCCGGCACCTGGAGATAATAAGCCGGCACGCACCCCGCCGGACGTTCGCCCACGAACCGAACCGCATCCATATTATAATAAGGTATCATCCCCCGCCCCGTCCCACCGGAGCCACCCGCCGCCGCGTTCGCCGAAAGCCCGCCCGCCGCGACTCCCGCCCCGCCGACCGCCTCGTCGAGCATCTCCCCCTCGCCCGTCAACAGCCAGGCCCGATTTACCGCCCCATACCTCCGCACGATCAACTCCGCGAGATTCTTACTGATCCGATTGTTCCCGCGCTTGATCTGGTACAGATTTTCGCTCCTCTTGAGGCCGATCCCGGTCGCAAAAGCGTTCGTCGAAAGACCGGTCCACTTAATAACCTGCTCCAACCGTTGCCAATCCGTCATCTTTTTTTTCGCGAATAATTTGCAATTACAATTTTATATTGTAATTTTGCAATACAGAATTTAACCCCACATGCCGAAAATCGCCTCCAAAACACCCTGAAAAGCGGTCGCAAAGATACAAGGATTTCTCCGACTATACAAGAATATATACAATCTCTATTATTCTCTATCTTTTATCACCTATCATTAGTTTATCTATTTCGGTACGCCTCCCGCCTTATCTCGCGGGAGGCGTTCTTTCATCCCGTCGGTCAGAACCGGCTCCGGGCTTCCGCGACAGCGGATGGCGCGGGACCAATGCCGGCGGTACGTTATATGTCGTCGGCTACGGCGGGTACAGCTGGTCGTCGACGATTTCTACGGGTAGCACCAGCGCCCACTACTTGCGCTTCTATTTCGGCGGGATCTACCCAAATAACTACGACAACCGTGCGTTCGGTCTTCAGTTGCGTTGCCTCCAGGAATAGGGAGAGGCCAGAGCATGGCGGAGGAGTCCGGTCCCACGAGGCGGATATAAGTTTTCTTGGTGAGAACTGCGCCATTGCCACGCGAGTTACCGCCTAAGGTCGAGAGAACCCAAGCATAACACCCGACGAGTGTTTTATCAGCCATCCGACAGAGAAAAACAAGCCCCAAAAGAACCCCCCATAAAATGCCCGACATCACCCACAATAACACGAAATAAAAATAACACGAAACGGGAAATATCCGATAAAAGCCTCAACGAGTCCGATTCAACCTCAAAACATCGGAGAATCGCAACAAAAATTTATAGCTAAATTTGCATGCTTCACGAAAAAACCAACAACAAACACACTATTTGTATCGTTTTACCTCTGATTTTAGCGAGATAATTAGATTCACTCGCCGAGCATAAAATTATTTGTTTTATATTGGCGCCCGGCCGAGCGACCAAAAACGACCGAGGACAACCGAACGCAAACTACAGCGAACAGACAACTACACACCATACACAAACCAAATGAATACACAGGTGAAAAAAAAACAACCCATGCCTTCGCAGGACCTTCCTTCGTCCCAGCCGAAACGCAGACCGGGGAGACCTCGGAAAAACGAAACTCAACCGCAAGGCTCCCACGTGGGCGCTCCGATCGACCCGACCGACACCCCTCGTACTGTCGCCAAACGAGCCGGAACCTCGACCCGCGAGCTAATCATCACCAGCGCCAACGAAATCATCAACCGGACCGGCGTGGTCGATTTCCGGATCGAGATGCTGGCCAACGCCCTGTCGTTGAGCCCCGGCAACATCACCTACCACTTCTCGCGCAAGGAAGAGATCATCTCCGCCATCTGGGATGAATACCTGGCCGTGCTGAAAGACACGACGACCGAGATCATCACCCCGCTGCTGGACCTCAAGCAACTCTTTCTCTTTTTCCGGACCGTCGCTCTGAAAGCCGTCCACTATGCCGGCGTAACGAGCTACTATTTCGGCGACATGGGCAGCCTCCTGCGCGAAAACGAGACCTTCCGCCGACAGATCGAACGCGGACGCGAACTGATCTTCGCCAGCTACGACACGCTAAACCAAAACGGCTACATGAACCCGATTCCCGACCCGAAGATCAAGCAACTGACCTTCGAGTCTCAAGTCCTGACCCTGCGCTGGTGGATCAACCACGCCCAGACCCGATACCCGGATTGCGAATTGTCGGTCGCGACGGACCGATACATCGCCTTGTCGCTTCTCCAGCTGCTTCCCTACCTGACGGAAGCCGGCAAAGAACAGTTCGACAGCATTGCAAATCTGATAAAATAACCGACCATGCCAGCCAAGACCAACAACATACGGACCCAGAAAAAAACGACCGCCAAGCGCTCCGCGAAGCCCGAAACGGAAGAGATGTCGACCCGCGAGATGATTCTGCGCCAGGCGCTGGAACTCATCAACACCCGCGGAATGGTCGAATTCCGGATCGACACCCTGGCCACCTCGCTGGGGCTGAGTCCGGGCAACATCACCTACCACTTCTCTCGCAAGGAGGACATCTGCATCGCCCTCTGGGAACAATACCTCGAAGAGTTCCGGAGCATCGAACGATCGCTCACCACGCTCCTCGACCTCAAACAGTTCTACCTCCTAAATCGCATTGGCATCAGACTCAACTACAAATATCGAGGGGTAACGGTCTTCCGCGGCTCCGACATCAGTGCGATGAAGCGCGACCAAGAGGCCGGAAGGATCAACGAAAAACAAAACATGACCATCGCCAAGCAGGCCTCGGAGCTGCTCACGCGAAACGGATTCCTCGATCCCGAGGCTTCAGACGAGATCCGAACCGACACACAGATCTATCACTACATCATGACGCGCTGGGGGATCAACTTCGCCTACCAGGCATACACTCCTCAAGAGGTCGAAGAGAAACTCGACTACCTGGCGCTCCTCTCGGTCCATGCCCTTTATCCGGTCATGACTCCGAAAGGTCGGGCCGAATTTGCCGAGATCCTCGACCGGGTCGCCTCGGATAACCTCATCCCGACAGATCTATCGGCTTAACCTTTAGTATACCCGCTGAACTATTCTTTGGCTACGGGACCGAACCGTTCTTTCTTTGAAAAGAAAGAACAGTACCCTCCTGTAGCTAAGGAATGGATCAAGTAGATAAGTAGGAGAAAGCGAGAATTAGAGTCGCTTCGCCGCGGCAAAGACTTCTCGGATCGTGAGGTAAGTGTTTTCGAGGTAGGACGGGACATTTTCCGTCGCGACCCAACGTATGTCCGTGATTCCCTCTTCGGTTTGCGGCGTCAACGGTTCGACCCCGTCGTTCGCCATTTCGAACCAGGAGGTCCGTTTAAGGATCCGTTGCCCGTTCATTTCGTAGAGGTGGTAGGTCCGTGTGAGGAGTTTCCCGAGGACGATCCCCCGGATTCCGCACTCTTCTTCGACCTCTCGGACGGCACATCGGGCGATTTCTTCGTCCGGTTCGAGTTTCCCTTTGGGCAGGTCCCAGCGTCCGTTTCGGAAGATCATCAGGACCTCGTCCCGCGGCGAGACGACGAGTCCTCCGCCCGCCTCGACCGGCAGGAACTGAGCCGCGAAGAGGCTGAAAATGCGCTCCGACTCCTGGTCGGTCGGCGAAACGAAAGCGACGAATTTGGCAGTCTCGAAAATTCTCTGCAAATTTGTTAACCCGAGCATCGTTCCCGGATCCGCACCCAGTGCCTCGGTGTCCATCGCCAGCCACGATGCCTCGGCAGAAGACGACAAAGCGGCGCATTCCGAATGCGTCCCGAAAGCTACGATGTTATCCGAATAATAGACTTTTCTCATAGAAGACACTCATGGAAACCGGCAAAAAGATTGCACAAACACTGTTGCAAATTAAGGCAATAAAACTCAGCCCTGCAAATCCTTTCACCTGGGCCAGCGGATGGCGGTCGCCGATCTACTGCGACAACCGGAAAACTTTGTCTTATCCGGCGGCTCGGCGCGAGATTTACGAGGCTTTCGCGACGCTTGTGGCGGAAAAGTATCCGCAGGCGGAGGTCGTTGCGGGGGTGGCGACGGGAGCGATCGCTTGCGGGGTGCTGACGGCTGAAAAACTCGGAAAACCGTTCATCTACGTGCGGTCGGCACCGAAGGATCACGGGATGGCGAACCAGGTCGAAGGACCTTTCGAGCCGGGGGCCAAGGTGGTGGTGATCGAAGACC
>JAIDFC010000070.1 GCA_029054535.1 Rikenella sp.
CGGATAAATAGTCCCCTGCGCCAGCCACCGCACCTCTTCGAGTTTCTGCGCCTCGGCGTCGAACACTTCGATAAAGTCCCGTCCGATGATCTTCCGCTTTTGCTCCGGATCGGTAACCCCTTTCAAATCCCCGAGGAATTTATCCCCGGCGTCGACCCCGATGACATTGAGTCCCATGTTTTTATAGGAGTCCAGCACACTCGAGAACTCATCCTTCCGCAACAAGCCCATATCGACGAAAATACAGGTCAGATTCTTGCCGATAGCCTTATGCAACAGCACTGCGGCCACCGACGAATCCACGCCTCCCGAAAGCCCCAGTACGACTTTGTCATCCCCCAATTTTTCGCGCAATTCGCGCACCGTGGTTTCGATATACGACGCCGGCGTCCAGTCCTGCCGACACCCGCAGATATCCACCACAAAATGCTTCAACAGCTGTAATCCCTCGGTCGAATGATAGACCTCAGGATGAAACTGAATCCCCCAGGTCCGTTCCCACGCGATCCGAAAAGCGGCTACCCGAACATCCTCCGTGCTGGCGATAATCTCGCACCCGGTAGGTTCCGTAACAATCGTATCGCCGTGCGACATCCACACCTGGGTCGGATCACTGAGCGAAGCGATCAACGGGTCGTCTCCCTTGACCTTCGAGAGCATGGCGCGGCCGTACTCCCTACTATTCGACGGTGCGACTTCGCCGCCGAAATGATGGGCCAGATATTGTGCCCCATAGCAGACGCCGAGCAAGGGAAGGTGTCCCTTAATGCCGCTCAGGTCGATCTGCGGCGCCTCTTGATCGCGCACGGAGAACGGGCTCCCCGACAGAATCACCCCTTTCACCGAGGTGTCGATCTCCGGATAGCGATTGTACGGATGTATCTCGCAGTAGACGTTCAACTCGCGCACCCGCCGCGCAATCAGCTGCGTGTACTGCGATCCGAAGTCGAGTATCAGTATCTTCTCCTGCATATTCTGTTATTTTTTGTCTTTTTTTTAAAGATATTCTTGGATCACTGGCACCGTCCGAAAACGTACCTTTCGGCCACGTCTTCCTCGCGCCGCAGACGGCGATGCTTCGCATCGCATGAGCCTGACAGCCGCCTCTGTTTGCAAAAAAACAGTTCCAGTCGGTAGCCAAAGAATGAACAAATACCAATCCCGTACAAATTTACACCTTTCGGGCGAAAAACCGCCACCCGGAACCGTGAAAGCCGCTAAATCTGCACGATTTTAAGCGCATGGTCTTTTTCTACGGTCAAAACCAGCCCGTCGTGGCCCAGAATCGTGTCGGAGAACTCGGTCCGAGCCTCCTCCAACAGCGGATCCAACGTCTTGTATCGGGCGGAGTAGTGGCCGAGCACCAAATGTCGGACATCCGCCTTCCGGGCGATTCGGGCCGCCTGCAACGCCGTCGAATGCCCCGTTTTTTCGGCCAAGGCCTTGTCCTGGTGGAGATACGTCGACTCGTGGTAGAGCAAGTCCGCCCCGCGCACCGAATCCGCCACCTTGCCCGACGGCGTCGTATCGCTGCAATAGGCGTAGCTCCTCGGTTCGTAAGGCCGATAAGTGGCCTCCGCGACGGTCAGCGGAACGCCATTGGCCAAACAGGTATCGCGACCTTGCTTCAATGCGGCGATCTGTTCCGGATCCAGCCCATACCCCTCGACCAAATGCCTGTGTACGTTCAATCCCGGTTCCCGTTCTCGAAAAAGATATCCACAACACGGCACCCTGTGCCGCAAAGGAATCGTGGTAACCGTAAAAACCCGGCTTCCCCACACCTCCACCCCCGCCTCTCGAGCATCCACCTCCTTGATTTCCAACGGATAAGGCAACTCGACCGCGAAAAAACCGAAATGGCTCCCGAGCATCTCGCCGAAAGGTCTCGGCGCCACGATCGTCAGCCCCCGCTGCCTCCCCATCATGGCCATCGTCGAGAGGAGTCCGAAAATCCCGTAAACATGATCCCCGTGCAGATGAGAGATGAAAACCGCATTGATTTTCAGCGGATTGATCCCGTAACGCAACAGTTGATATTGCGTCCCCTCTCCGCAGTCGATCAAAAAAAACTGCTCATGTACATTCAGTACATGAGCAGTATGATGCCTGGCGAGCGTCGGCCGAGCCGAACTGCATCCCAGTATGGTAACCTGAAAGGTCATAACACAATCAAAGTATCTGTCTGTTTTATAACTATTCTTTGGCGACAGGAGGGTACTGTTCTTTTTGTGAACAACCGAGCAGCGTACCGAGAGCAGAGACCGCGAGCGGGCTTTGCCGAGGTAGCGCGAGGAAAACGAAGTTAAAAAGCGGCAGTTCCCGCACGTAGCCAATGAACGGTTATAAGCAAAACAGGTGCTTTAGTTAGTTTTTCCCTTCGAGCTGCGCCTTGAGTTCGGCCAACCCCGAGATATCGCCCAAAGTGGTCTTTTCCATCGACGACGAGAGTTTCTTCACCGCTTCCTGCGTCGACGCCTCTTTTACCGCATCTTCCTTGGTTTTGGCCTCTTCGAACGTGCGGGTGTGCGACAAGATGATCTTGCGATTATTCTTCCCGAACTCCAGCACCCGGAAGTCGAGCGTTTCGCCCTTGGTAGCCGTCGTTCCGTCGGCTTTCACCAAGCCACGCCCCGGAACGAAACCTTCGCCGCCCTCGTTCAACGCCACAACCGCCCCCTTGTCATTGACCTCGGTGATGGTCCCTGCGTGAATCGAATCCGGTTTGTAGATCGTTTCGTAAACGTCCCACGGATTTTCTTCCAGCTGTTTGTGTCCCAAGCTGAGTCGACGATTTTCCTTGTCGATTTCGAGCACCTGCACTTCGATCGGCGCGTCGATCTGGGTAAATTCCGACGGGTGTTTGATTTTCTTGGTCCAGCTCAGATCGCTGATGTGGATCAATCCATCGACCCCCTCTTCCAGTTCGACGAACACCCCGAAATTCGTAAAGTTCCGAACCCGAGCCGTATGGCGCGACCCGACCGGATATTTGGTTTCGATGTTTTCCCACGGGTCCGGGGTCAGTTGTTTGATCCCGAGCGACATTTTGTGGTCGTCGCGATCGAGGGTCAAGATAACCGCTTCGACTTCGTCGCCGACTTTCATGAAGTCCTGTGCCGAGCGCAAGTGTTGCGACCAGCTCATTTCGCTGACGTGGATCAACCCTTCGACCCCGGCGGCGATTTCGATAAACGCCCCGTAATCGGCCATCACCACGACTTTCCCTTTGACCTTGTCGCCAACCTTGAGTTCCGAAGCCAGTGCATCCCACGGGTGCGGCGTCAGTTGTTTCAACCCCAGCGCAATCCGTTTCTTGGCATCGTCGAAGTCGAGAATCACGACGTTGAGTTTCTGGTCGAGTTGCACCACCTCTTCCGGATGATTAACCCGTCCCCAAGAGAGGTCCGTGATATGGATCAACCCATCGACCCCGCCGAGGTCGATAAATACCCCGTACGACGTGATATTCTTGACGGTCCCTTCGAGGATCTGGCCCTTTTCGAGCTTCCCGATAATGTCTTTTTTCTGCTGTTCGAGTTCGGCCTCGATCAGCGCCTTATGCGACACGACGACATTGCGGAACTCCTGGTTGATCTTCACGACCTTGAATTCCATGGTCTTGTCGACATAAATATCGTAGTCCCGGATCGGTTTCACGTCGATCTGCGACCCCGGCAGGAAGGCTTCGATTCCGAACACGTCGACGATCATCCCCCCTTTGGTCCGACACTTGATGTAGCCCTTGATAATCTCGTCTTTTTCCAGAGCCTCGTTGACGCGATCCCACGAGCGCAACTGACGCGCTTTCTTGTGCGACAACAAGAGCTGCCCTTTTTTATCTTCGGCCGATTCGACATACACTTCGACCTTGTCGCCGACCTTGAGGTCCGGATTGTAGCGGAACTCGCTGCTCGAGATCACGCCTTCGGATTTGAAGCCGATGTTGACGAGGACTTCGCGTTTGTCGATCGCGGTAACAGTCCCCTCCATCACTTCGCCCGCCTGGATATTGGAGAGCGTCTGGTCGTACTCTTTGGCGATCTGTTCTTTGGATTCGCCGCCGTAAACCCCGGCTTCGGTTTCGAAAGCCGCCCAGTCGAACTGGTCGACCGGCACCGATGCGTTGGAGGTTTTCTGCACCTTGTTTTCTTCTGCGTTTGTCATTGTTTTGTTTGAAACTAAACGGGTTAGACATTATGTATTGACGCTCTCCGTCGCTCCCGCACAAGGCGAGGAGAGTCGGAAAGCGTCGCAAAGATACGATATTTTTTGGATCCGCCAACCGCCGAATCGATTACTCTCTTCTCTCCTGCAAGCCGACCCGGATCACCCAGTAATGCGGCATGTTGTCGAACGATTCGCTGCGCATATCCTCGGGGAGTTCGTTTTCCATGCAGAACCGGTAGACCGGCCAACCGCCATAGCGTTTCGAGAGCCGCGCATCGTACCACGACGAGCCGAAAAGCAGCACCGGCACGGTTTGATTGACCTTCAACTCTTTCGTATCGAACGGTTTGGGTTGATAAGAGGCGTAAAATTCATGATTCGGCTCGGCTTTTCGTTTCTTGAGCAGCATCGAAGTCATCATCCGTTCCCCCAGATCGCAGTACAACAGCATGGTCGAATCGCTCTGCGGCAAAAGCTGGAACTTCAACGCTTTCGCATAAGTCGAATTCCGATACTCATAAATCTTCCCCATATTCACCAACCGCACGGTTCGCAACGAGTCGCGACCGAAATACTCGTCGAGCTGCACCATCACCTGCAGGGTGGTATCCCGCACCCCCGACAGGTCGTACTTATAGACAAACATATTTTTCAGCTCCAACAACTCCGCCAAATCCTGCGCTTCGATCGCCCCGGTTTTCCAGGCCAGGTCATTCGCATCCGTCGCCTCGGTCTGCGACGACATTTCCTTTTCGCCAGTCGCTTTCCCGGCCCGTTTCTTGGCTTCGGTCGTCCCGACGAACGCACAAGCCAACAAAGACAAAATCAAAATCTTTTTCATAACCACCTTTTTTCGATTACGCTGCTCAAAGATAGCATTTTTTCACCAGGTGATTCACTTGCCGTCCCCAGTTTCTCGCTCTCTCCCTATTCCTGGAGGCAACGCAACTGAAGACCGGTTGCGCGATTGTTGCTGTAGCTCGGGCGGATGCTTCCGCTGGTGAAGAATAAAGTGTAGGCATTGTCCCCTGTCGTAACCGACGCCTCCCAACTGTATCCGTTGCCGCCAACGAGACGAAGTGTTCCGGTCCCCTCGTAGCGGAAGCCCGGAGCCGGGACGCGGATTTTTGTCGGCCTGCCGGTTCCGGGCCTGCTGGGCGAGCCGACTTTCGCTTTGACCTCCCTATGACAGCCCGGAGCCACCCCTTGCGACGGGCTGTTTCTATGCGAAGAAAACCACTTCCGCAGGAGGCCGATTTCCCGCTCGGGAGAAATGTAATTCTTTCCTCTAACCCGCTCGAGCCGCGGGGGCTCATCCTTTTTGGTATGCCCCAAAAAGGATGCAAAAAAC
>JAIDFC010000071.1 GCA_029054535.1 Rikenella sp.
CAATGAGAATTGAAACGGATGAATTTCGCAGGCGCGCGATCCGAGAACGTTGTTGGGGAGAGTATTCCGCGCGCGACAGCTGGGGTAGGAAATCGTTCAAAAGCGGTTTGCGCTTTTGAACAAGATTTCCGTCAGCGCGCGGGCAGACACGGTTTTCAAAGAGAAATCCACGCGCGGACAAAGAAGTTTTGGAATAACAAAGGGCCGTCGCCAGCGGAGGCGTAAGTGAACGGAGTGAACGTTGCGGCCCTCCGCCTGGGGGTGGCTTCGGCCCGTCATGGTGAGATCTCGAAAAATTGCGGGCGACGGACGCGGCGGATTTTTCAGTGGCCTCGGATTGCCGCCAGCGAAGGCTTCCGAGCAAAGTCCAGTTTTCGCGTGCCGAGCGGCACCGTCCCGCCACATGGGGTGGCGGCGATCCGCGCAATCTATGATCGCGGTTGTCAGCGATGTGTCGACTGCCGAAAGAGAGATAAGAGGGGATTGCCAAGGGGGCGGAGCCTCCTTGGATGCGCTTTTTGCATCCTTTTTTGGGCATACCAAAAAGGATGAGCCCCCGCGGCTCTAGCGGGTTAGAGTAAAGAGTTACATTTTCCCCGAAAGGACAAGTTTCCCCGGCGGACCCGGTTGTTTTCAAATAGAAACGGCCCGGAGCCAGGGCGGGATGCTTGCAGCCTTCCGCCTGGGGTGGCGGCGGCCGACATGGGGAGATCGCGGAGAAATTTCGTTGACGTGCGGTCAAAGACGTTGGGGATTAAAAAAGGCCGGAGCCATTCCGAGCAAAGTCCAGTTTTCGAGTGCCGCGCGGCGCCGATTAGTCCGCGCGCCCGATGCGTGGCCGAACAGACGATGAAAAAGAGTAAACAAAAAAATATAACATTATGCACGCAGAGAAAAAGTGGGTCGTCCGGCCCGCGGGCGATGCGGCGAAAGTGGAGAGCCTCTCCACCGCGCTGGGCATCGACCCGAAGCTGGCGAACCTCTTGGTTCAGCGCGGCATAGACACGACGGAACAGGCCCGGCAATTCTTCGACCCGAAACTCGACGAACTGCACGATCCGTACCTGATGAAAGATATGTTGTTCGCCGTCCAGCGGATCGAACAAGCTATCTCTCGGGGGGAACGCGTGATGGTCTACGGCGACTATGATGTCGACGGAATCACGGCCGTGGCTTTGGTCTACAACTTCCTCTCGCGGTGGATGGACGACCTCCTTTTCTACATTCCCGACCGGTATGCCGAAGGGTACGGGATTTCGGAAAAGGGGATCGACTATGCTGCCGATAACGGAGCGAAGTTGATTATCGCACTCGACTGCGGGATCAAGGCTTGTTCCAGAGTCGCCTATGCCAAGCGCAAAGGAGTCGATTTCATCATTTGCGACCACCACTTGCCCGGAGACTCGATACCGGAGGCGGTGGCCGTGCTCGATCCGAAACGCGAGGACTGTACTTATCCGTTCAAGGACCTTTCGGGGTGCGGGGTCGGATTCAAACTCGTCCAGGCGTTTTGTCAGTTCAAGGAGCTGCCGTTCGAGACCGTCGAGCCGCTGTTGGACTTGGTTGCCGTGAGTATCGCGTCGGATATTGTGCCGATCGTGGGCGAAAATCGCGTGTTGGCACACTATGGGCTGATCCGGCTCAACAAACAGCCCAATAAAGGGATGGCGGCGATTATTAAGCTTTGCGGGTTGGAACGGCATACGATCGCGATCGACGACATCGTCTTCAAGATCGGTCCGCGGATCAACGCCGCGGGGCGAATGGAGATCCCGATCGACGAGGACGACCCGCGGGCGCAGTCGGGCGGGCGGACCGCGGTGCGTTTGTTGACCGCGCTCAACGAGCAGCGGGCGATGTATTTCGTGCAGAAGATCGATACCTTTAATAAGGACCGGAAGAGCATCGACCGGAATATCACGATCGAGGCCCACCGGTTTATCGAGCAGTCGCCGGAGATGTTGCGGAAGAAGTGTACGGTGATCTACAACCCGAACTGGATGAAAGGGGTGGTGGGGATCGTGGCTTCGCGACTGATCGAGACCTACTACCGGCCGACGGTGGTGCTGACCATGAGCCACGGGCTGGTAACCGGCTCGGCCAGATCGGTGCCGGGGTTCGATTTGTACCAGGCCGTGGAGTCTTGCGCCGACCTGTTGGAGAACTTCGGGGGGCATACCTATGCGGCCGGTCTGACGATGAAACCCGAACGGGTCGAGGAGTTCCGGACCCGGTTCGAGGCCTATGTCGAGGCGCATATCGAGCCGGATATGCTGGTTCCGCAGATCGCGATCGACGAACCGCTCTCGTTTTCCGACATCACGCCGGCTTTCCGGCGGACGCTCGGCGCTTTTCAACCTTTCGGTCCGGGGAATCCGTCGCCGGTGTTCGTAACGCAGAACGTGAGCGACAACGGGACGGCGCGATTGGTGGGGGCGCGAGGCGAGCACCTCAAAATGGAGCTGGTGCAGGGCGAACGGCCTTTTACGCCGATGTCGGCCATTGCTTTCGGGCAGATCGACCATTTCGACCACATCAAACGCGGCGGGACGATCGACGTCTGCTACAACATCGTCGAAAACCATTACCAGGGGAATACGACCCCTCAATTACGAATCAAAGATATCAAACCGGGCGCCTGAAACGCCCGCGAGATAAGAAACGCCTCCGTTTCGGCGGTCTGATCGGGAGAACTCTCTGTCCGGAGTTCTCCTTTTTTTATGAATTAATCCCGTCGGAGGTTGAAAATCTGAAAAATAAATCTTATATTTACGGTGAACAATCGATAACTCGTTCGTTGGTTGCTGTTATGGGTTATCGTATGGAACCGTTCTTTTGGTGAACAAAGAGAACGGTGTCCTCCTGTATTCAAAGCAGGATCATGGATTTGCGTTTAAGAACCAGTAGAGGTTATGGCAATATTACAATTCAACAAACAGGCGTTGGGCAATTTGGAGTACTCGCTTCAGCGCGAGATGCTCAGTACGAATCGGGCGGGGGGGTATATGAATACCACGATCGTGTGCTGCAATACGCGGAAGTATCACGGGCTGATGGTCTGCCCGGTGGAGGAGCTCGGAGGGGAGGATTACGTGTTGCTCTCGTCGTTGGACGAGACCGTCATTCAGCACGAACAGGAGTTCAACCTCGCGATACACCGCTACCCCGGGATGTATGAACCGAGGGGGCATAAATATATCGTGGATTTCTCGTATACGCCGACCCCTACTATTATATACCGCGTGGGAGGGGTGCTGTTGAAGAAAGAGATGCTGTGGGTGCATACGGCCGAGCAACTGTTGATTCGGTATACGCTGTTGGAGGCGAGGTCGGCGACCCGGTTACGGCTCCGGCCGTTTCTCGCGTTCCGGTCGCGGCACGGGCTGAGCCGCGAAAATCGGGAGGCGGACGGACGGTCGTTTCCGATTCCGGGCGGGGTGAAGTCCAGGTTGTACGGGGGATTTCCGTGGCTCTGCATGCAGCTCGATCGGGAGGGGGCCAAGTTTGTGGCGGCGCCGGACTGGTACCAT
>JAIDFC010000072.1 GCA_029054535.1 Rikenella sp.
GATCGCGGCGGCATGGTGCCGGCTCCATCCGGAGCTGAAAATCGAAATCGACATGGAGGCGGAACTCCGCGAACTGAAACGACTGACCCGACGGACGGGAGGCCTCGAACGCCCGCCGCAACGCTACTGACCCTATGAGACACATCACCCAAGGCGAAACAGCCTATTTCGTCCTCGTTCCGGGCCTCGACTGGCAGCCGGCGGAGGACGAGGCGGAGGCGCGGTTCGTCGACCCGTCGGGCCGAACGGCCCTGCTCTTCTCGACCGGCCCGGCATCCGACGCGCTGCCGATCGTCGCGCATCGGAACGGCCGTCTGTCGTTCATCCTGACGCCGGAACAGACGGCGCGTATGGAGGGACGGTACCGGATCGAGATCCGAATCGCATGCTCCGGTTCAGTGGCGATCCGCTCGCGGTGGGCGGTACGCGTCCACCCTTCGACATACAAAACTAAAAACGACTAACAACCCAACAGGTTATGGCATTCAGAATTGGCGACGACGAAACGATCCACCCCTCGGTCGGACTGAGCGGCGAGGATGTTGAATTGATGTTCGGCGAGGTGTGGCGGGGCCCTCGTGGCGACCGCGGCGAGCGGGGCGAGACCGGTCCTCAGGGGCCGCAGGGCGAGGCGGGTCCGCAGGGAGTTCCGGGTCCGACCGGTCCGCGGGGGGCACAAGGAGCGACGGGAGAACAGGGACCGCAGGGCGAACGGGGTTACAAAGGAGACACGGGTGCGCGCGGGCCGCAGGGCGAGAAAGGAGAACCCGGAGCGCCGGGCCCGCAGGGACCGAAGGGCGACCGCGGCGAGCAGGGTCTGCCGGGCCTCACGGGACCGATCGGCCCGCAGGGACCGAAGGGCGACAACACGGCGGTCTTCATCGACTTAGACGCGGCGGGCGACGACCACGAGCTGCTCAAAGGCGAAATCCGCCACGCGGAACAGGCTCTGCGCGGCGATTCGCGTCCGCTGTTGGTGGTACGGGACGGCGGCCTCGACCACATTGCCTATGCCACCCGGATCGGTCAGGGTATTTTTCGGCTCACGGCCTGCGCCATCGACGAAGCGGAACGCCTGTTACGAGCTATCCGGATCGACGCGACCTACACCCAGTGTGCGATCCTGACGGCGACGGTCACGCGGAGCGGAATGCCGTTGCGGGACGTGGTGTCGGTGCGGATCGACGACCTGACGCCGGAGACGGATTCGGCGACGCTCTGCGAACGGTTTGCCCCCGTCGCGGCGCGGATCGCCCAGGAGCCGGAACAGGTGGAAGCGTTGATCGTGGCGGGTCAAACGGAAGCGGGATACGTACCGGGCTTCTGCCGGTGGGCGGAGGAAACAGCGGCTCGAAACTCGGACCGTCGCCTGCAGATCTCGTTCACCGGTCTCAGGCCGCAAACGGACGGTATGCAAGGGTTTCACCTGTCGATCGCCTGCGAGCTGGCCGGGAGCGAAATGGTCTCGGGGGTAGTTACCGAACGGTCGCTCACAGAGTTTGCGAGCCTCGATGCACTCCGCGAAACAGCCGCCGCCTTGCGCAACGAATTACAGGAGGGGGACGCTGCAACGCTGGAGGCCTCCAAAGCCTATGCGAATGACCGAGAAACGGCCATCCGGACAGACTTTGCTGCCGGAGATCAGACCGTCGCCGCCGACCTGGCCGTACACGTCTCGGACGGCAACGCACACATCTCGTCCTCGGAACGGGAGAAGCTCGCCGGGATCGAGGACGAGGCGAATCGCTACACCCTCCCGGCGGCCACAACTGAAACGCTGGGCGGCATCAAGGTCGGCGAGGGGCTGGAGATCTCCGAAGACGGTACGCTCTCCGCCTCGACCAGCGGAGGCGTCGGGCAGACATACCCCGACAGCATCGGAGGAGAGATCTTCAACAACTACACCGGGAACGAAGCCAGCGGACATTATTCTCACGCAGAAGGAAGATCTACGCGAGCTACCGAAGAATGCGCACACACAGAGGGGTACAATACGACCGCCTCGGAACGTTTCTCTCATGCCGAAGGATATGGTTCACGTGCTTTAGGATCTTGTTCTCATGCCGAAGGCTATATCAACGAAGCCAGCGGACATTATTCTCACGCAGAAGGAAGATGTACAAATGCAACCGGAGATACGTCCCATACAGAAGGTATGTATACGAATGCTACAGGAATGTGTGCACATGCCCATGGTTCAAACACAATTGCCGATAATTACGCCGAAACTGCTATCGGGTGTTGCAATCTACCAGATCCCGA
Organism: Rikenella sp.; assembly: GCA_029054535.1. Lineage (GTDB taxonomy): Bacteria > Bacteroidota > Bacteroidia > Bacteroidales > Rikenellaceae > Rikenella. The sequence continues at coordinate 2,263 of JAIDFC010000072.1, forward strand.
ACCAGCTGCCTCTGCATTCGATGTTTCTAAACGAGCTTTCGTCATTGGGAATGGCTTAGAATACATCGATACTGGCGACGCCTTTCGGGTTTTCTTCAACGGAAACGTCGAAGCCGACGGCACCTACAACTCGCCGGCAGCCGACTACGCCGAACTCTTCGAATGGGCCGACGGGAATCCCGACAGCGAAGACCGCGTAGGTCGATTCGTTAAGCCGGAAGGTGCGAAAATTCGACTGGCTACGCCAGACGACACCTACATCCTCGGCATCGTATCCGGTGCTCCGAGCGTCGTCGGAGACAACCCGCTGGCTTGGCAGGGCAAATACCAGAACGACCGGTGGGGCCGCCCGATCTATGAAGAGGTGGAAATCGAGTACAAAGAACGGGAAAACGACAAAGAGGTCGTCAAGACCCGCATCGACCGGGTACGCAAACGGAATCCCGCTTACGATCCGACCCGACTCTATCAACCGCGCCTCGACCGTCCGGAGTGGGATGCGGTCGGGAGGGGCGGCAAACTCCGTGTCCGCCAGGACGGCACGCGGCACGCGGGCAGAGTCTGTACCGCCGGACCGGACGGTATTGCAACAGCCTCGCAAACCGGATACTACGTCATGGAGATCATCGACGAGACCCAAGCGAGGATCATTCTCAAATAGCCAACACCCAAAACAATGACCGAATGGATAACAAACATCAGTAACCTGCTAAGCGTCCTCTCCGCCGCCGGACTGCTCGGCGGAGGCGTGTGGATGTATCGCCGCGAAAACCGACGCATCAAGCAGGCCGAAGCGGCCCGCGCCGAGGCAGACCTGAATATCATCGCCGCCCACGAGTGGAAGGAGATCGCCGAACACCGCGAACAGAAGCTCGAAATACGAGACAAACAGATCACCGGGCTGTTCGACCAGATCGGCCAGTGGCGCGACCGTTGCAACGAGAAGGACATGCAAATTCACCGGCTGGAATTGCAGCTCGAATCGCAAAAAATCCGCCTCTGCAACCGCCGCGGCTGCCCCGTCCGGGAACCGCAGTCGGGATACTGATCATTAAAGAAATAGCCGGAGATTTTGGAATAAGTAGAGGCTTATTCAAAATCTCCCCCTCAAACTAAAACAACAACATGACCATGAAATACTTTACCATCGAAGAGCTCTGCGCGTCGGAAACCGCCCGCCGGCGCGGCATCGACAACAGACCCTCTGCGACGGTGTGCGTCCGGTTGACGCAGCTTATCGAACAGCTCCTTGACCCGATCCGGGCGGCGTGGGGCGCGCCGATCGCGGTGAACAGCGGCTACCGCAGCCCGAAACTGAACGCGGCGGTAGGCGGCGTCTCGACCTCTCAGCACCTCCGGGGCGAGGCGGCCGACATTACCGTGGGTTCCCCGGCCGACAACAAGCGGCTGTTCGACAAGATCGTCGAACTCCAAAAGGCAGGCCGCATCGCCTTCGACCAGCTCATCGACGAATCGAACTTCCGGTGGATACACATCTCTTATCGCTCCGGGGCGAACAGGAACCAAACGTTACACCTTAATAACTAAATTCAAATACCATGAAACAGTACATTGGAACAAAGATCATCAATGCAGAACCGATGACCCGGCTTGAATACAATCAATTCCGGGGTTGGGAACTCCCGGCAGATGAGAATGGAGAGGATCCGGGATACCTTGTCGAATATACAGACGGGGGGAAAGCCAATACCGAACAATATGCCGGTTATGTCAGCTGGTCGCCGAAAGACGTGTTTGAGAAGGCATACCGGCCTATCTCGAACCTTACTTTCGGAATGGCCTTAGAGGCTTTGAAAAAAGGATCGAAAGTAGCTCGGACGGGTTGGAACGGAAAAGGGATGTTCCTTTGGCTGAAACCGGGGACGATTGTTAATTCTGAATGTTGCAAAGACCCGCTTTTGAAAAGCCTTGCCGACGCAAACGGCGGCGAAGTGGAGGCACTCGGTACGATCTGTATGAAGACGGCAGACAACAAGGTGCTCACCGGATGGCTGGCTTCACAGACCGACATGTTGTCGGAGGACTGGATGATCGAGTAATGAGAACGATCGCTTTCATTTTGCTGGGCGCGGCTATTGCCGCGCTCTTGTTGTTGAAATGCTGTTCCGGCCCTTCGGTCGTCGTGCGGGAGGTAGTGCGCGCCGACACGGTTACGGTGGTGCGGGTGGATACGGTCATCGTCGAAAAGCCTGTCCCGGTGCGGGTGGTAGAACAAGAACCGGTTTATATTCAGGTACCGGTTCCCGGAGATACGGTTTTTGAACCGGGAGACACGGTCCGTGTGCCGGTACCGATTTCGCAATACCAATTTCGCGACTCGCTCTACGCGCTCGACGTCAGCGGATACGCGGTCTCAGTAGATCGGATTGAGGTCTACCCGCGCACAATCTATCGGACGATCAACCAAACCACGGAACGAATAATTACAGATAAAAAACGCTGGGGGCTGGGCATTCAGGCAGGGTACGGATACAATTTCGGCTCCGGGAAGCTCTCACCCTACGTGGGTGTCGGGGTACAGTATAGTGTGATAAGATTCTAAAAAGAGCCACAGTAACTGTGGCTCTGCTTTATTCAATTCATTTTGTTTCTACATTTCGTACAGCACCTTTCTCTTTTGGGGTAAAATATTCACTAATCAATAGTTGATATTGTTTGATTTTAGTCGCATCAATCTGTGGATAATGAGGATGTAAAAAATAATATTCAAAATACTGGTCAAGTTTGACTCTTAACACTTGTACGTCCTGGGCACCATACCAATAGTAGTATGGCCCACTGAGAACAACCATCTGGCCATCCACTATAGGACCGAAAGCTCGAGCAGATTCATGTATATATATTCCAAACGGAGGAGCTAATCGTTCAGACATATATGCATGACTCACAGGCATACCCAACAAGATCTTTTGCTTTGTCTCCTGTGATAAAGCAGGACAAGCAGTATCATCAATATCTTCCCCATGAATTACCGGCCCAAATGCTATAGCACCTCTCACTATGGATTGATGAAGAACATCTGGTTCGTTCACGAATTCTTTACATAATCCGGAATAAATGGGCTTTAATATAGCCCTTAACTGAGTCTGGTCTTCAGCTGTAATATATACCCCATCCATCGTTGGATACACACGTACAGCATCCAAACTGATTTGTTTCCGTACGCGTTCTACCTGCGATTGAAACTTCAAGATAAAATTTGCAGCTTGATCAATGGAATTAACCAAGATAGTCGCAATCCCCATTATATCTAACCAACAGACATATTCATTTTGTCGAGCTGGAAACCATTGTGAGTTCACATAGATGTTTGATTTTTTCTGTTCCATATACATTCTATTGATCGATGGTTCTCTATGATCATCTGTCTCTACCAGCACACCTTGCAAGGCTTTCGGCCAGCCTTGACCGCCGACGAACGAGAAATCGACTTGACCGAAGCCTTGCAATTCCCCAATCCTTTACACTTCGCCGTGCTGTGGTACGTCGTGGCGTACTTCCCCGTGCAGACGTAGACCGCAGGATCCGAACCCGACCCAAAAACCGGCGGAACCGAAACAAACCCGCCCAACAACATCCCACAAACCACCATGCCACCCAATAATTTTCTACCAAACATCATCATCCCGTTGAAATTGAAGTTTATACGCAATCTACCGCAGACTCAAAGTATTCAAAATAAGTCTTTCTTTTCACTCTCTTTCAAACGCCCCCTCCGCCCGCCTTTGTTCCCTCC
>JAIDFC010000073.1 GCA_029054535.1 Rikenella sp.
GTCCCCAACTCCAGGAGGGACCCCAACCCCAGTTCCAGCTCCATGAAGGCCCCCAGTAGCCCGCGCCCCAATAGTAGTTCCACCGCCAGGACGGATATCCCCACGGTCCGTACCAGGCGTAGTCCCACGGGTCGACCCACCAGCGGCTCGGTCCGAAGTTCAGGCTGATGTGGACGTCGGCCCGTGATTCGGTCGGCAGGAAGAGCTGTTTGTCGCCCACCCCGCCCGTCGGATCGCTCCCGTCGAAAGCCGCCGTGATATAGACCGGTTCGACCCACATTTCGTTTCCGAACGTGATGACATTATACAGATCCGGGTCGTACTTCCGACTCAGCATCTGGTGGTATCCTTCCATCAGCTGCCAGTAGCTGTCGTCCATCTCGCGATAGCTTTTGTAGGCGTTCAGCCGCCGCTGCAACGCCTCTTCGTAGCCGACGACAAGTTCCGGCTGACCGTCCGGAGCCACGGCCCCGACGCTTTGTGCTGCCGCTGCGGCGGCATCCTGGGCCGGAGTCCAGGTGGCCGGCATCTGTTTGGCTTGTCTTATGGCGTTCCGTTTCTGCGCTTCGGTTTCCCGGCTTTTGCGGGTCGACCCTCGGTACAGGTCGTCGACGTATCTTCCCGACTGGCCGTAGGCCCCGGCCGAGGCTCCGAACGTGAGGAGCGACAGCAGGATGAGGATTCGTTTCATGGCTCTCTGATCGTCTGGTTGTACAATGTGTCGGCTTCGGGACGGCGGACGGCGTTGCCCGCTGCCGCTGTCCGGTTTTATCGGTTTGACGCGCGACACTTTGCAAAGTTAAAAACTTTCGGTTCATTCTCCGGCCTCCCCCAAGGCGCTTCCGTACGCCCTCTGCAATTCCCGTTCCGAAAATATTTTCTTCACGAAACGACGGACGGCAGTACAATGTTCGAGAATTTTCGCTACTTTTGCCCCCGTTATTTCTTGAAAAACCGGAAAACGAGGACCGATCGTGAACACTTGCGCACTCTCTTTGCGACGACGACGATAGTTCCCCTGCATAGCTTCCGCACGGCGGGTTGAGCCCGACTCGGAACGCGATATGACAGAGGGAGCCGCTCCTCTTTTTTTGTGCCTTGTCCTCCCTGCGGATACGACTGATGCCGTCGGAGTATTCCGAACGGACAAACGCGGCGGCGGGCGCACCTCTCTTTCGACCGGAAAAAATAACCGTAACATAAATAAATCTTGCACACAAGATGACAATCGAAGATTTCGATGTCCTCGTCGCAACCGAGGAACACACTCGATTCGCTCAGGAGATCTGTACCGAGATGGCCGAATCCGCCAAAGCGCGCGGAACGGGTATCGCCAAACGGACGCCGGAGTACGTGGCCTCGAAAATGCGCGAAGGGAAAGCGGTCGTCGCTTTCCACAAGGACGGACGATGGGCCGGGTTCAGCTATATCGAAAGCTGGGGGCATAACTCCTATGTCGCCAACTCGGGTCTGATTATCAATCCGGAGTTCCGGAAGCTGGGGCTCGCCAAGGCGATCAAAACCAAGACGTTTTTTCTCTCGCTGGTGAAGTTCCCGGGGGCGAAGCTCTTCGGGCTGACCACCGGGCTGCCGGTCATGAAGATCAACAACGAGCTGGGCTATCGGCCGGTGATCTTTTCCGAGTTGACCGACGACGAGACGTTCTGGAAGGGGTGCGAGAGCTGCGTCAACTTCGGCATCTTGCAGAGCAAGCAGCATAAGAATTGTCTCTGTACGGCGATGTTGTTCGATCCGGCGGTGGACACGATCCGGGTTCCGTGGCCGGACGACCTTCCGAAACCGGAGAACTTGAAGTAAGGCCCGTTCGGCGGGTTTTGTCGGGGCTTTCAGCGCAGGTTTAAGCGATGCGCGGCATCTTTTGTCAGGTTTTGGTTGCCGGAAGGCCCAAGCGATGCGCAGCATCGCCCGCCCACCGCGGGCACGCGGGGCCCGGCCGGCCCGAGGCCAGTCGAACACGGTTTCCCGTCGCCCGCCCGCCTAAGAGGGGAATTTCACTCGTTTTGCGAGAGCAAAATCGAGAAGAAATTCCCGCGGGCGACGGACGCACGGCGTCTTTTGTTGGGTTCTCTTTGAGAAGATTCCCGCGCGCCGCGCCTAAAGAGCGAAATACGCCGTTTCAACGAGTAGTTGAAACGGATGGATTTCGCAGGCGCGCGGTCAGAAACTGTTCTTAGAACGTTATAGCGATGCGTAGCATCGCCCGTCCCGCCGGGGGGACGCACAGCGTCTTTTGCTTGGGTTTTCTTCGCCTTATTAGGCCGCCCGCGCAGGGCAGTCGAACACGGTTTCGTCGCCCGCCCGCCTAAGAGAGGAATTTCACTCGTTTTGCGAGAGCAAAATCGAGAAGAAATTCCCGCGGGCGACGGACAAAGCAAGAGTGCAAAGGTTTGGAAATCCCGCCCACTGGGCGGTCGAGCCACCGCCATCCCGCGCGGTGGCGAGCAACTTCGTCTGCGCTCGTTGCTCTTCCCGCTGTCGGCGGCTCGGATAAAAGGAGGCGCGTGGACAAGCCCGGTTTTTGGGTGATTCGGGCCGAAGCCAGCGGAGGCGCCAATGAGCGAAGCGAGTGTTGCAGGCCTCCGCCTGGGGTGGCTTCGGCCCGTCATAGGGAGATCAAGGAGAATTCTCGCGGGCGACGCGCCCATAGGGCGTTTTATTTTGAGTTCTTTCGGTCTTATTGGGGTAGCACGGCCAGGCTCGAGTGCCGAGCGGTACCGGTTTGGCGCCAGCGCGGGCGCAATCGAGCACCGCGAGATTTGCGGCCGTCGCCGGGGGTGGTGCCGGACCGCGCGCTCGGAGATCGCGGTTTGTGGCGAGGAGAGAACCCTAACAAAGCCGTGTTTTTCGAGTCGCCCCCGCGGCGCGAGACGAGCCGACAGAAATAAAAAACTGAAAAATAGACATACATTATGGAAAAGAAAAAAGTAGTACTCGCTTTCAGTGGCGGGTTGGATACCTCGTATTGCGCGATTTATCTCGCTGAAGAGATGGGTCTTGAAGTTCATGCCGCGCTGGCCGACACCGGCGGGTTTTCGGCCGAAGAGCTGGCCAAGATCGAACAGCGCGCCAAAGGGTTGGGCGTGGCCAGCTATGTGCGGTTGGACGTGTCGCAGACCTACTACGAGCAGAGCATCAAGTACATGATCTTCGGCAACGTGCTCAAGAACAGTACCTATCCGATATCGGTGAGTTCGGAGCGGATTTCGCAGGCGACGGCGATCGCCAAGTATGCCAAGGAGATCGGAGCCGATTACCTGTGCCACGGGTCGACCGGCGCGGGGAACGACCAGGTGCGGTTCGACATGATTTTCAATATCATCGCACCGGAGATCGAAGTGATTGCCCTGATCCGCGAGAAACGCCTCTCGCGCGAGGAAGAGATCGAATACCTGCGTTCGCACGGGGTCGATTTCGACTTCAAGAAAGCCGAATACTCGATCAACCAGGGGATCTGGGGCACCTCGGTCGGCGGGAAAGAGACCTTGACCTCGTCCGAAACCTTGCCTGAGGAGGCCTATCCGTCGCAGCTCAAGGTGGCGCACGATGCGCCGGCCAAACGCATCGCGTTGACTTTCGAACGAGGCGAACTGGTCGGGATCGACGGCAAACGCTACGACGATAAAGTCCGAGCGATCCAAGACCTGCAACACATCGCGGCTCCGTATGCTATCGGACGCGATATGCACGTCGGGGATACCATCATCGGGATCAAGGGGCGTGTCGGGTTCGAGGCGGCGGCGCCGATGATCATCATCAAGGCCCACCACATGCTCGAAAAACACGTCCTGGCCAAATGGCAACTCTTCTGGAAAGACCAACTCTCGGCTTTCTACGGAAACTACCTCCACGAAGGACAGTACTACGACCCGGTGATGCGCGACATGGAGGCGTTCCTCGAAAGCTCGCAACGCAATGTCTCCGGAGAGGTCTTCGTCGACCTGCTCCCGTACCGCTTCGTGGTGGTCGGCGTAGACTCCCCGCACGACCTCATGTCCAACAAGTTCGGTGCGTACGGCGAAACGATGAGCAACTGGACTTCCGAAGATGTCAAAGGTTTCGGACGAATCTTCGGAAATCAAAACGCTATCTATTACGCGGTCAATCCGTCCGAAATCGAAAAATAACCGTTCTTTTTTTGAAACCAATCATTGGCTACGATATGGAACCGTCCCTTTCTTGAAAGAAAGGGACCCAAAGAACTTCCAACAGCTACGCTATGCCTTAGGCATCCGCAATCTAATGCTCTGGCCCA
>JAIDFC010000074.1 GCA_029054535.1 Rikenella sp.
ACCCACCAATAGATCGGCGTCCGATAGGCGAACGTCGCCAGCCACTCCCGCACCCCGTACCAGGCCAGCGGCACCGCCACCACGAAGCAAATCAACACCAGCCGCACGAACGAACGGTTGAACATCCCCAAAATCTCGGCCACCGTCGCCCCCATCACCTTGCGAACCCCGATCTCCTTGCGCCGGTACTGGGTCTCGAAGACCACCAGCCCGAAGACTCCCGCCAACGAGATCACCGCCGCCAGGAGCGAAAACAGCGTAATCAGATTTCCCATACGTCGGTCGTTTCGGTACTGGGCCTCGACCGTTTCGTCCAGGAAATGGACATCCACCACCGCCATAGGATCCAGCTCGGCCACCCATCCGCCGATTCGCTTCAGAGTCTCCGTCGGGTCGCCCGCGCCCAACCGGACATAGGCCGTCGGCAGATAACCCCACTCCGCCGTCCCGATGTTCGTCAACGCGAACGGCCCGACCGGCTTGTGCAACGATTCAAAATTGGCATCCTCCATAAACCCCACGACTTCGATCTGTTGCGAACCGAAATCGAGCCGGTCTCCCAGCTCCAGCCCATAGGCCAGACGAGCCGTCCGGTTGAAGATCGCCCGGGTGCCGCCCTCCGCCCGGTCGTCCCCCTCGACAAACCCCCTTCCTTCGACGATTCGGATCTCCATCAACTCGGTGAAGTCCGACGTAACGGCCAGGTTGCTGAAGTTGATGGTCTCGCCGCGAAAATTCAGCCCGAAATTGTCGTACCGGTCGCGAAACATCGGCGCTTCGGTCAGTGCCGCGACGTTCACCGCCGGATCGTCGGCGAGACGACCGAAAAAAGCGTGCCGGTCGATGAAAATGCGTTTGCTGAGCGGTACCTCCACCACCCCGCCCCGATTCATGCCGATCGGTTTCCCGGCCAGATAGCGGTTCTGAAGATTCATGAAGGCCGCGCCGATAATCAACGTTATCGAGACCGAGAACTGGAAGCCCACCAGCACATTCCGCAACGCCCGTCCTTTGGGTGAAAGTCCGAAATTGCCCTTGACGGCCAAGGCCGGCGGGAAGGAGGTGGTGTAGACAGCCGGATAGATCCCCGCCGCCACCCCCACGGCCAACGCCACCGCTCCGCCGAGAATCAATACGCCGCCGCTCCGGAACGCTGTCGCGATGCCGGCAAAGGAGTCGGCGAACGGCGAACGACCGATATACCATACTGCGCCGAGAGCCAACAAATAGGCTCCGATCGTCATAATCACCGCTTCGGCGACCAGAGTTCCGCGGAGCGTAGCGACCGACGAACCGAGAATTTTGCGGGTATTGATCCCCCGCATCCGCACCGGCGCGAGAGCCAGCGAAAAGTTGACGAAGTTGACCCCCGCGATGCCGACCACCAGCAGGGCAATGGCCATCAGGATTCGCGTCGAGGCGCGGTTTCCCTTCGGAGCATTGTCCTGCACGAGGTCCCGGGCGTAATAGATCCCGGTAATCGGCATAAGCCTCAATTCGGCCTGTTCGTCGCGGTTCGGGAATTCGATGCGGTCGATCGTGCGGGCCACCTCGTCGGCCGAGGCGTCCGGCGCCAGCCGGAGATAGATGTGGTAGTTGCTGCGGTCCCACCGGTCGAGTTCACGATCGTCCATCGTAAGATAGATGTCGTTGGCGAAAATCGAATTGGCCGGGAAATCGCGATAGACCCCTCCGACACGGATCTCGGGTCGCAAACCGATCAGCGAATCGGTCTCGGCCGGAGACAGCTGCCGTCCGAGGGCCGATTCCGTTCCGAAAAACTTTTGCGCCAACGAAGCCGGAATCAACGCCGAAGTACGATCCAGAGTTACTCCCCGGCCCTCGGTCAGCTGCATGTCGAACACGGTAAGAAACGACGGTGTAATCTCGCGCGTATGCTCCTCGTACACCGTTCTCCGTTCCTCGCCGCGGTCGGCCGCGACGTTCAGCGTCCGCCCGCGGCCGTCCACCACCGCGACCTGCTCCACCTGTGGCACCGTGTTCCGAATCGTCTCGGCCAACGGATACGGCAGAGTCGGCGCATAGCTGCCGAGCGGGATATTCCGCCGCGGCGAACAGATTTCGACCCGATAGATCCTTTCGGCCGCCGGATGGAACCGGTCGAACGAGCGTTCGTAGTCCACCTGCATCAGGATGATCGTGAAGGCGGCGAAAGCGACGCTCAGACCCACGATATTGAGCGTCGAAGCGAGCCGAAACCGGCTCAACGTAGTCCGAAGGTTACGTAAAACAGTTTTCATCTTTCTTTTTTTTAATTTCTACTCCGCCCGGAGAGCCCGCACCGGATTGGCCGTCGCCGCCCGCCAGCTTTGGATCGTTACCGTCAACAGCGTGATAAACAGTACGATCGACAACGACGCCGCAAAAACCCACCAGTAAATCGGCGTCCGATAGGCGAACGTCGCCAGCCACTCCCGCACCCCGTACCACGCCAACGGAGCCGCCACCACGAAGCAAATCAACACCAGCCGCACGAACGAGCGGTTGAACATCCCCAGAATCTCGGCCACCGTCGCCCCCATCACCTTGCGAACCCCGATCTCCTTGCGCCGGTACTGGGTCTCGAACAACACCAAGCCGAAGACCCCGACCAACGAAATCACCACCGCCAGCAGCGAAAAAGTCGTAATCAACGCCGTCGTCTTGCGCTCCTTCTGGTATACGCTGTTGAAGACCTCATCGTAGAACTGCACCGACACCGGATAAGTCGGATCGAACTCGGCTACCGTCCGGCGAATATGTTCCACGGCCCGCTCCACGTCGCCCTTGATCCGGACATAGGTCCAGGGCAGCGAGGAACAGTACAGTCCCGCCGGCGGTTCGACGCTCAGACAGAACGGACTCGAGCTGGCGAGCTGCAACGGTCGGTAGTTGATATCCGGCATGATCCCCACTATCTCGCCGTAGGCGAGGTCGAGCCCGATTTCCATGGCCGGATTCATGCGCCGTGTCGCTTCGTTCATGATAAAACGCATCTTCGAGCCTTCCGTGTCGTTCTTCGTGAAGTTCCGGCCGTCCACGACCGAAATATCCATCACGTCCAGAAATTCGGGCGATACCGGCAGATAGGCGAAACGCATCGTCTCGCCACCGATCTTCGTCTCGTTGACCTGCGCATCTCCTGTCCCGAAGAGAAATTGCGAGAAGGCCACGTGTTCGATCTGCGGACTCTCCTTGAGGCGGTTCACCAGTCGCTCGCGATGGGTTCGAGTCAACGCGTCGTTCAGCTCGAAAACAGCGACTTGTTCCGTATCGTATCCCATGTCCCGGGTACGAAGGTAACGGTTCTGGAGCTGCATGAAGAGGGCGACGATAATCAGTCCGATCGAAATCACGTACTGCGTCCCGACGAGTGCCGTCCGCAGGGCGCGTCCCCGGGCCGAGAGTCCGAACGAGCCCTTCAGCACCAGCGCCGGCGGAAACCGGGTGGCGTAGAACGCCGGATAGAGTCCGGCCGCCAGCCCGACCGCCAGAGCCACCGCAAAGGCCATCGTAACGATGCCCGGAGCGGCCGTCAGACTCAGATCGGCGTCGAGAAAGGCCTTGAAGCCGGTCTGCCCGATGCAGTAGACCCAGAAGAGCGAGACCAGAAAAGCCAACAGAGAGATTCCAGCCGCTTCGCCGATCAACGCCCACCGCAACACGCCGACCGAAGACCCGAGTACTTTTTGGGTGTTGATGCTCTTGATGCGCATCGGCACGAGCGAGGTCGAGAAGTTGACGAAATTCACGGCCGCGATCCCGATCACCAGCAGCGCGATCGACAACAGAACGGCCGTGGTCGTGCGACTCCCTTTGGGCACGGAGTCGTACTGTAGGTCGGCGGCATAGTGGGTTTCGGTTATCGGGTTGAGTCGCAAGGCCTTGTATTCCCGGATCCAATCCGGGATGTCGGGCGAGCGCATCACCTCGTCGAGCAACCGGCGTTCGACCTCGGCGCGGTCGGCCCCTTCGGGGAGGGTTACGTAGAGCTGGTAGTTGAAGTGCCAGCCGTCCCACGGACCCCAAATCGTGGGATTGACACCGTAATAGACGACGTTTTGTACGAGCGTGTTCTTCGGAAAGTCGCGATAGACGCCGCCCACGCTCATCGAGGTGTCGACCTGAGCGGTGAAGATGATCGAGCGGCCGTAGGCGCTCTCGTCTCTGAAGAACTTTTGGGCCATGCTCTCCGGAATCAGGACCTGACCCGGTTCGGACAATGCTTCGCGCCGCCCTTCGACCATGTCGAAGTCGAATATCTCGGCAAAATCGGGGTGGACCAGGTGGCTCTGAACCCGATAGCCCTGCACCGCGCCGTTGCGTTCGACCTTCGCCAGGTTGCCGATCGTCGAAAACTCCATCCGCAGCCCGATCCGTTCGATCTGCGGGAAGCGGTCGCGGATCAGCTCGGCCCACTTGCGCCCCACCAAGGCGTTGTATTGCATGCTGTCCTCGCTCACCTCCACCCGATAAATCCGATCGCTCTTCGGGTGGAAGCGGTCGAACGAGCGGTCGTAGTCCACCTGCATCAGGATCACGATGAACGCCGCGAAAGCGATCGAAAGGCCCAGGATGTTCAATAGGCTGGCCAACCGGAACCGACGTAGGGTGGTCCAAAAATTACGTAAGATCGTCTTCATCTGTTCGAGTCTCGTTAGATTGAATTTCTCATGTATGTTAAACGGCCGTTATTCTGTTTTGAGCGCATGGATCGGATTGGCCGTGGCCGCCCGCCAGCTCTGGACCGTTACCGTCAACAAGGTGATCAAAAGTACGATCGTCAGCGATAGCGCGAAAACCCACCAATAGATCGGCGTCCGATAGGCGAACGTCGCCAGCCACTCCCGCACCCCGTACCAGGCCAGCGGCACCGCTACCACGAAGCAAATCAACACCAGCCGCATGAACTTCCGGTTGAACATTCCCAGAATCTCGGCCACCGTCGCCCCCATCACTTTCCGCACGCCGATCTCCTTGCGCCGGTACTGGGTTTCGAAGGCCACCAGCCCGAAGACGCCCACCAGCGAGAGCACCACCGCCAGCAGCGAAAAAATAGTAATCAAGGCCGTCGTCTTGCGTTCTTTCTGGTAGATCGAGTCGAACGTCGTGTCGAAGAACTCGATGTCGACCGGATAGAGCGGGTCGAACTTGGCCATCGTGCGCCGGATATGGTCTACCGCCGCGTAAGGATCTCCGACGATCTTGATGTAGGCGATCCGCAGATGTATCCAGGGTTCCGCCCCGAACTCGTAGAGACACAGCGGCGCGATGGCATTGCGCAGCGAGGCGAAGTTGAAGTCGCGCACTACCCCCGCGATCGGCTGATCGTTGACCCGATCGTCGATCGTGAGTCCGTACTGCCGCATGGCCGCCTCGTTGAAGATCTGAGTGCCGTCCTTTCGTTGGTCCTCCTCCGTGAAGCCGCGCCCCTCGACGACCTGCAGCCCCATCACCTGCAGGAAGTTCCACGACACCGGACAACACGAATACCGCATCTCCCGTCCGTCGGTCAGCGTCCGGGTCCACCCCATGTATTGGTCCGTCAGGCCGATCTTCGTATAGGCGAACGCGACGTCTCCGATCGACGGACTGGAGGTCAATTCATTGACGATCGTTTGTTTCATTTCGGGTTCGGCCAGGCTGCTGCTCAGGGTCAGAACCGCCACCTGCTCCTGGTCCATCCCGGTATCGAAGTGTCGGAGGTAGTTGTTCTGGAGCTGGAGGAACATCGCCGCCACGATCAGCCCGATCGAAACCACGAACTGAAATCCGATCAGTGTCGTGCGGAGTTTCCGCCCGGTGGGCGACATGCCGAACGACCCTTTTTTGAGTACCAGTACCGGCGGGAACGAAGTGGTGTAGAAAGCCGGATAGAGCCCCGAGACCACCCCCACGACCAGTGCCACCGCGGCCGAGAGCCCGATCACGCCGCTGTAGGCCGAGAACGAGATGCCGCCCGAGATCAGGTCGTTGAAGGCCGTCGTACGCAGCCCGTAAATCCAGAGGAGTCCGAGTCCGAAACTCAGCAGGGCGATCCCCGTCGACTCGAAGATCAGTTCGGCCCGCAAGGCCCCGACCGGCGACCCCAGGACTTTCCGGGTATTGATGTTCTTGATCCGGAGCGGGGTGAGCGAGGTAGCGAAGTTCACGAAATTCACGGCCGCGATCCCGATCACCAGCAGCGCGATGGCCAGCAACATATTCTGAGTCGAACGGCTCCCTTTCGGGGCATAGTCCTGCTCGACGGTCGTATCGTAGTAGACGTCTTGCAGGGGCACGAGGGTAAAGTAGAAATTGTTTCCGACCCAGCTCGGTTTTTTGAACCGGGCAAACTCCGCGGACCACTGTTGTGCGACCTCGGCCGGATCGCTGCCCGGGACGAGCGTTACATAAAAGTTATAGTTCCAGTTGCTCCAGTTTCCATCGTTTTCCCCCGGGGCGACCTTCCGTTTGATTCCGTTCCCGATCGAGGAGTTGGCCGGGAAGTCGCGGTAGACGGCTCCCACTTCGAAGCTCCGTTTCCGGTTTTCGTCGTCGGTCTGGTCCTCGAACGTGATGATCTGTCCGACGGCCGACTCCGTGCCGAACAGCTTCCGGGCCATGCTCTGCGACAGAGCCAGCCGGGTGTGGTCGTGGAAGACCTTCGGATCGCCCTCCGTGAACTCGTAGCCGAATACTTCGGCCTCGTCGGGATAGACGAAATCGATCGTCTCGAAACAGGCCGTCTTCGAGCCGTTCCGTTCCAACGAGATATAGCTGTTGCCCCAGCTCCCTCCGTGAATCGTGCCGGCCGCGATGGCCGGCGACGCGTCGAGCAGCATGTCGCACATCGGACGCGGAAACCAAACGCCGCCGAAAGCGACGCTATCGGTCATCTGCACCCGATAGATCTGTTTCGGGTATCCTTTGTCGAACCCCCACTCGTAGTTCACCTGCATCAGGATGACCACAAAAGCGGCGAACGAGACGCTCAGACCCACGATATTCAACCCGCAAGCCAGTCGGAACCGCTTGAGGGTCATCAAAAAATTACGCAAAAACAATCCGTTTATCATCTCTGTTTCTC
The DNA here is from genome assembly GCA_029054535.1 of Rikenella sp. Classification (GTDB taxonomy): domain Bacteria; phylum Bacteroidota; class Bacteroidia; order Bacteroidales; family Rikenellaceae; genus Rikenella. The sequence continues at coordinate 7,070 of JAIDFC010000074.1, forward strand.
TTTATCTTTCGTTTCTCTTTGAAGACATTCCGATTTTTCCGAAAAATACTATTTGGCCAACAGCGGAATCCCTTTGTAATAATCCACCAGTTTGCGTTTGGCCTGCCAGGTCAGTTCGGCCCGGAGCAAGGTCGCCCGAGCCTCGAGCAGCTGGTTGGCTGTGGTTTGCAGGTCGAGCGCGCTGAGCAACCCCTCCTGATACTTGCGTTGCGCCACCCGGTAGGCCAGCAGGCGGGCATGGACCTGTTTTTCGGCCTGCTGGCGTTCGGAGAACGAACCGTTCAGGTCCAGCACCGCCTGTTCCACTTCGACGGCGATCTGACGTTGGGTCTCGATGTGCGATTGTTCGCTGCTGCGAAGGTTGTTCCGCATGCGGACGATGTTCGTCTGCCGGCTCCAGCCGCCGAAGATCGGAACGCTCAGGCTGGCCGACACCGATTTCGAGAGGTTGTCGCGGAACTGCTTCGAGAAAGCGGTGGCATCGGTATTGAGGTTCTTGAAGTAGCTGGTCCCGATCCCCGCCGAGGCCGACAGCGAGGGGAACAACCGCGCTTTGGCGGTCGAGAGGTCGAGCCGCGCCAGCCGCACGTCCATGGCCGCCATCCGCGCCGTGGGCAGCGTAGCGGTCGCCAGGTCGACCAGCTCTTCGACATCCGTCGCCTCCAACTCCGGCACGGCGTACCGCTCCGCGGTGTCGATCCGCAAGACGGCTTCCGGCGGATAGTTCATCGCCTGTTTGAGCTGCAGCTCGCAGGTCCGCATGTTGTTCTCCACTCGGGTTAAGTTATATTCGTCCGAGGCGAGGGTCGCTTCGAGCTGCGCCACGTCCGAAGCCCCCTTCAACCCGAGGGCCATCATCCGGCGACCCTGTTGCAGGTTGTCGCGCGAAGCGGCGACCTGGTCGAGGGCCAGGGTCAGGCTCCCCAGGGTGTAGGCGAAGTCGTAGTAGGCCTGCATGGTCTCCTGTGCGATGGCGTCTTCGACCTGTTTCTGCTGTTCCTCGCCGCGCAGCTTGGAGATTTTGCTCCCGCGCGTGTTGTTCAATAGCTGCAGACCGTTGAAAACCGTAATCCCGGCGTTGAGGCTGTAACTGTTGCTCAGCGTATTGACGGTCGTATAGGTGTTGGTCCCCGGGTCGACATTCCGACCGAAACCGGCCGACAAACCCACTCCGCCGCTGAGCGACGGCAGGTGCTGCAATATGGCTTCGTGGTACGTGGCCCGCAGGTTGGCGTTGGCCAACTGCTGACGAACGGCCCGAGGACTGTTCTCCACGGCATAAACCATACACTCGTGCAAAGTCCAAACGCGGGCCGTATCCGCTTCCTGGGCCTGGACGCCCAAAACTCCTATCCCGGCTACAAAACCGACTATAATCCCTTTTTTCATCTTTAACTTCTCTCTAAAAAATTTTTCGTTTTGCCCTCTCCTCGTCCAATGCCCATGCCAAAACACCTAAATGCCTACGAATCAAGTTCTTGTATTTCAGCCTCGCCTGATCGAGTGTCTATTTTTTTGACACTACTGTCTATTTTCTTGACATCTTAGTTATATCTTTGTTTTCGTTATAACCGTGTTTGGCTACTGTACGGAACTGCCGCTTTCTTGAAAGAAAGCGGCACCAAAGAACTTCCAACAGCTACGCTATGCCTCAGGCTCCGCAATCTAATGCTCTGGCCCATGGTGTGGGGTGGTACTTTTTAGCGGGCGCATGATGCAATGCCAAGATTTTGCGCCCGTTAAAAAGCAACCACCCCAAAAAAGGGAACAAGGCTCTTGACTACGGCAGCCCATGGAATGCGCAGCATTCCCGAAAGTTTTTTTGGTTCTTTTTGTTCACAAAAAGAACAGTACCCGCACGTCGCCAATGACCGGGTTATAAAGCAATTCAAAGTCATAGATTCAATGAAGAAAGAAGGGACAATCATCGTAGTGGACGACAACCGCGGGATGTTGACCGCCGTAGAGATTTTGTTGAACGGCGTTTTCGAGCGCGTGATAACGTTGAGCAGTCCGAATCGGTTGTTGAGCGCGTTGCGCGAGGAGCATGCCGACGTGTTGTTGTTGGACATGAATTTCAGTTCGGGGATCAACAGCGGGAACGAGGGATTGTACTGGTTGGGCGAGGCGAAGAAGGTCGATCCTTCGATCGAGGTGGTTCTGTTCACGGCCTATGCGGACATCGACCTGGCCGTGAAAGCGATGCAGCGGGGGGCGACGGATTTCGTGGTGAAGCCGTGGAACAACGCGAAGCTGGTGGCGACGTTGCAGGCCGCTTTGGCGCTGCGCAAGTCGCGGGTCGAGGCGAAGCGGCTGGGCGACATCCGTCGGTCGTTTTCTCCGGAGGCGGGCGTGGGCGAACAGGGGATGTACTGGGGCGAATCGGCGGTGATGCAGCGTCTTCGGGCACTGGTCGAGAAAGTGGCCGACACGGACGCGAACATCCTGATCACGGGCGAGAACGGGACCGGAAAAGAGATGTTGGCGCGGGAGATCCACCGGCTTTCCGGTCGTCGAGAGGAGCTGATCGTAACGGTGGACCTGGGGGCGATTCCTGAGTCGCTGTTCGAGAGCGAGCTGTTCGGCCACGTGAAAGGCGCCTTTACCGACGCCCGCAGCGACCGGGCCGGAAAATTCGAGGCCGCGTCGAACGGGACCTTGTTTCTGGACGAGATCGGCAACCTGCCTTACCACCAGCAGGCCAAACTGTTGACCGCGATCCAGAGCCGGAGCGTGGTTCGCGTGGGGAGCAACACGCCGATTCCGGTCGATATCCGGCTGATCTCGGCCACGAACCGCGATCTGAACCGGATGGTCGACGCCGGGGAGTTCCGCGAGGACCTGCTCTACCGAATCAACACGATCCATATCGAGATCCCGCCGCTGAGTCGGCGTACGGAGGATATCCTGCCGCTGGCCCGCATTTTTCTGAAACGTTACGCCCTCAAGTACGGAAAACCGTGCGCGGAGTTCGACGACGCGGCGCAGGAGAAGATTCAGGGCCATGCGTGGCCGGGGAACATCCGCGAACTGCAACATACGGTCGAAAAAGCGGTCATCATGTCGGACAGCGACCGGATCACGGCCGACGAGTTGTTGATCTCGCGTCGCGAGGCGGGCGGCGACAAAGCGGCGGCCGGTCCGTCGACCCTCGAAGAGATGGAGCGGACGATGATCGCCGACGCCATGCAGCAACACGACGGAAACCTCTCGTCGGTGGCGGCGCAGCTCGGCGTTACGCGCCAGACGCTCTACAACAAGATCAAGAAATACAACCTGTAACGCCGACTCCGGCCGGACTCCTCGCTCTCCCTCGCCATGTATCTCCGAACGACCCTCCACCTGCTCGCGCTGCTGCTCCTGTTGATCGGGAGCACGGTCGCCGTCCTCTTCTCGCTGCTGTGGGAGACCTATATCTTCACCCTCTTCGCCGGTTTCGCCCTGGTCGGCATGGTACTGCGCCTGATTCATTACTACAACCGGCACGCCCGCAAACTGATGTTCATGTTCAACTCGATCGAGAACGGCGACTACTCTTTCAAATTCACCCGTCGGAACAACACGCTGGTAAACGTCTCGTTGAACCGAATCCGCGACCTGCTGGCCAAAGCACGCGATGAGACCATCGAACAGGAAAAGTACTTCCAGCTGATCCTGGAGAGCGTAACCACCGGGATCGTCATCATCGACGAGCACGGCCACGTCGTCCGGACCAACTGCGAAGCCCGGCGGCTGTTGGGGATCGATCCTTTTACCCATATCCTCCAATTGTCGCGGCTCGACGAGCGTTTCCCGGCCGTGATGCGCGAGATCGCGGCCGGAGAGAGTCGACAACTGATCGGCAACAACGAACAGGGGGCGATCACCCTTTCGGTTCAGGCCTCGTCGATCGTTCGCCGCGGCGAACGGTTCAAGATTCTGGCCCTGACGGATATCGAAAACGAACTCTCGGACCGCGAAATCGAATCGTGGATCCGTCTGATCCGTGTGCTGACCCACGAGATCATGAACTCGATCAACCCGATCACCTCGATCAGCGACTCGCTCGTCGAACGAATCGACCCGAACGACAACCCTCAGGTCCGACAAGGGTTGGAAACGATCAGTACCACGGCAAAAGGCTTGATCTCGTTCGTCGAATCGTACCGCAAGTTTACCCGTCTGCCGGCGCCTCAACCGACTCTGTTTTACGTCCGAGAACTCATGGAGAGTCTCCGCCCGTTGGCGCTGGCGACAGTACCGGAGGGGGCTCGGCCGGTCGAAATCCGGCTCTCGGTCGAACCCGAGGACTTGATCCTGCACGCCGACCGGGGGCTGGTCTCGCAGGTGGCGATCAACCTGCTCAAAAACGCGATCGAGGCGACGCTCGAGGTCCCCGACCCGCAGATCGACTTCTCGGCCACGGTGAACAGCCGCGAGCAGGTGATCCTCACGGTGGCCAACAACGGACCGAGCATTCCGCCCGAGGTGGCGGACCACATCTTCATCCCGTTCTTCACGACCAAGACGGGCGGTTCGGGGGTGGGGCTGAGCCTCTCGCGCCAGATCATGCGTCTGCACGGCGGGACGCTCAAGTACAGGCCGGGGACGGAAGGGACCGGGGCCGTCTTCACGATGACTTTCCAATAACCGAGGCACGGAGGGAAACGACGACAAGATGGTAACGCCCCCTCCGCCCCCTCCCTCCGAGCGATGAAATAAAATCGGTCGATGCGTAATGTGGCGAAAAATCCCTATCTTTGGCGGCAAACCGGGCAGGCGGGACCAGCTTGGACAAAGGGCGGAACCGCGGCTCGGCCGTCGACCGACACGAACAAAATACTTAACCAACACATAATCATGCAGCAATCCATCGACACCTACAACTTCGCCGGTAAACGGGCGATCATCCGCGTCGATTTCAACGTCCCGTTGGACGCGAACTTCAACGTTACCGACGACACCCGGATCCGGGCGGCGATTCCGACCATCAAGAAAGTGCTGGCCGGCGGCGGTTCGGTGATCCTGATGTCGCACCTCGGGCGGCCGAAGGGCGCCGAAGAGAAATTCTCGCTCAAACATATCGTTCCGACGATCGAAAAACTGCTCGGGCAGCAGATCGACTTCGCCGGCGATTGCATGGGGACCGAAGCGGCGACGAAGGCGGCTGCGCTGAAACCGGGCCAGGTTTTGTTGCTCGATAACCTGCGCTTCTATGCCGAAGAAGAGGGGAAACCCCGCGGACTCAAAGAGGATGCGACGGACGACGAAAAGAAAGCCGCTAAAGCGCAAGTGAAAGAGTCGCAGAAAGAGTTTACGAAGAAACTCGCAAGCTATGCCGACTGCTACATCAACGACGCTTTCGGGACGGCACACCGCGCTCATGCTTCGACGGCGCTGATCGCCGAGTTCTTCCCGAACGACAAGATGTTCGGCTACATCATGGAAGGGGAGTTGAAAGCGATCGACAGCGTGCTGCAGGCGCCGAAAAAACCGTTCACGGCGATCCTCGGCGGGTCGAAAGTCTCGACCAAGATCACGATCATCGAATCGCTCATGGAGAAGGTCGACAACCTGATTCTGGGCGGGGGGATGACCTATA
>JAIDFC010000075.1 GCA_029054535.1 Rikenella sp.
TTCGTCATCGCCTTCCTCACCGTGCTCTGGCAGGCGCTCAAGGCGACCCTCGCAAACCCCATTCACGCCATTCACGAGTAAACCAGACTCCGGAGCTTGGAATGTTGAATCTAAAGCGCTAACTTTGTTGTTTTACAACAACAAACTCAATTCTCAGATTCCATTATGGCAAGCATTCGCAACCTGAAAAAAGACCTGACCTACCTGGTGAACGAAGCGATTTCGGACGCTTACGTGGCTCTCTATTTCCAGCCGGCCGAACGGCGCGACGCGATTTTCGAGATCGTCAACCGCGCGGCCGAACTCAATAATACGCTGCTGGACCGGATCAACCGACCGGCCGAACCGCACAATCCGTCGCTGGTGAAGAAACACTATGCCCAGATTCGGCGCGAGATGACCGAAGGGGTCGAAAAATTGTTCGGCGAGCTGAGCGACGTGTGTAAAGCCTCGAACAACAAGTAAAACTGAACCAACCCTGAAAATACACCAGAAAACAGAATGAGAATCAAACAGATACTTTGTTCGCTGCTGGCTGCGACGGCCGTGGCGACCGGTTTTCAGAGTTGCGGCTCGTCGACCGCTTCGACCGACAACCGACACCGTGCACAGGTTATCGAGCTGTCGGTACCGGAACGCGAAGCGGGACAGACCGACGTGCTCGGGCTGACGACCGAACCGATGGATACGGTTCGGGTGGCGTTCGTCGGGCTGGGGATGCGCGGCGCAGATGCGGTGAGACGGTTTACCTACATTCCGGGGGTCGAGATCGTGGCCTTGTGCGACGTGTACGAAGACCGCGTGAAGGCTTCGAACGCCGCGTTGCAGGAACGAGGGTTTCCGGCGGCACAGGAATACTTCGGCGACACGGCCGTTTGGCGGAAAATGGTGGCTCGGCCGGAGGTCGACCTGGTGTACATCTGCACCGGATGGGATTGGCACACGCCGATCGCCGTACAAGCCATGAAAGACGGGAAACATGTGGCGATCGAAGTGCCGGCGGCGATGACCGTCGACGAGTGCTGGGACCTGGTCAATACGGCGGAAAAGACTCGGCGGCATTGCATGATGCTCGAAAACTGCGTCTACGACAACTTCGAGATGGCGACCCTGAATATGGCGCAGAAGGGGCTTTTCGGCGAGGTCGTTCATACTGAAGGGGCCTACTTGCACGACCTGCGTTCGATGAACTTCGCCGAAGAGGGCGAACCGGGTCATTATGCCGACATGTGGAGGCTCAAACAGAACACCAAACGGACCGGCGATATCTATCCGACCCACGGCCTGGGGCCGATCGCGCAGATCCTGGGGATCCACCGCGGCGATCGGATGAACACACTGGTGTCGATGAACACCGACCAGTTCGGGATGACGGAGTATGCCAAACAAAAGTTCGGGGATACCTCTGTCTATGCCAAGACCCCGTATCGGATGGGGGACCATACCACCACCCTGATCCGGACCGAGAACGGAAAGACGATGATGGTGCAACACGACGTAACGAGTCCGCGGCCTTACAGCCGGATCCACCAGGTGAGCGGCACCAAAGGGTTCGCGCAGAAGTGGCCTACCACGGGGATTGCCCTGGAGGCAGACAACGAAGCGGTACAGGGGGCCGATTATCAAAATCTGAGCGGGCATAGCTACGTGCCGCGCGAGACGTTCGACCGCTTGATGGAGGACTACCGCCATCCGGTGATCCGCCAAGTGGGGGCGTTGGCCCAGGAGGTCGGCGGACACGGCGGGATGGACTTCGTGATGGACTATCGCCTGATCTACTGCTTGCGGAACGGCTTGCCGCTGGATATGGACGTATACGACGCGGCGGAGATGTCGTGCCTGACAGGGCTGTCGGAGCTTTCGATCGAGAACGGAAGCGCGCCGGTGGCCGTACCGGACTTCACGCGCGGGGCGTGGAATCGGACGAAGGGACAGCACTATGCTTTTACGCCGGCCGATGCCGAAGCGCTGGGGCTGACTGAGTAGCCGGGATCGTTTCCAACTGAAAATAGGTCGGGTCCCGCATCTTCGCGAAGATGCGGGACCCGACCTATTTTGTAATGAACCGTTTACAGCAGCCCCCCTATCCTGCCCGAACTATTTCGCCAGCTTGCACCGATACGCCGCCCGGAACTTCCCTTTCGTAAACGCCGCCAGTTTCGACTTAATCAAGTTCTTGCGAATCGGCGCCACCCGATCCGTAAAGACCATTCCGTCGATATGGTCGTACTCGTGCTGGATCACC
>JAIDFC010000076.1 GCA_029054535.1 Rikenella sp.
GTAGCTGCCGACGCTATACAACGTACCTCCAGCATTGCTTCCTCGTCCACCGCTGTCGCGGAAGCCCGGAGCCGGGTAAAAGGCTTTTACGGATCCCGCGGAATACAGACCACCCGCGACAGCCTGACTGGCTGAACTCCAGTTAGACAACTTGCTGAACGGGGATCCCCAAGAAGTCCCAAAATCGTCCCAAGTACCGTTCGGAGCTATACGCCAACCGTCCGGACACGGGTCATATACGGTCTTCTTAGCCCCGTCGCCCCACAAAGCATTGTTCTGCGGCGTCGTCCAGTCATACGGCGAAGCAGCGTTGTAATAGAAGTTCTGCGGAGTCTTAATCGCGTCGGCAACCGATTTAGGACCGGCAACCAATACCGGGAAGCCCGAAACATTCGTACCTCCAGCGGCAGAAGGAGCCGTATTGTCCGATATTACATCAGCATCGCCCGCTTTCGGGAACGGAGTCGGACGACCCCACTGGTAGAACAGCCCGTAAGTCGGATAACGAGTAGCCCTTGTATAGGTAGTCAAATTATCGTACAGCGCAGCCGTAGCCCCCAGGTTTCGGTCCATCATCACGCGGAGATTCGTCGAAGAATATGCGGGGCTTTGGTCGCTATTCTGAACGGCAAGCACTTTCGCCGAATAAGACGTCCCATAAGTGTGAACCTCGCCGCCTGATTCAGACGCTTTCGAGTTAATTCCCAAACCGTACGATTTTCGCCCGTCCGGCCGATAGTTCGTAACCCAAACCTGCCAGCTCCAAATACAGTTACCACCGGTCGCACTGGTTGCAGAAGACGGGAAGAGTCCGATCAGGACATTACCCTGCCCTGTACCTGCGGTTACATCGATCCGACCGGTTTCCTTATTGTATTTAAGCGTCGTCGCGGTAGTAGTCGGTTCACGCCAAATTTCCATGACTTTGTAATCCGTACCGGCCAGCTCAGCCCAAGCCAAGGTAAGCCCGGCCGCTTTAGCTGCCGTATAACGGTTCGGCATACTCACGTAAGCTTTCCCGCCCGGAGCCACCATCACGCAGTTCGAGTAGCTCCACGGTTGTCTTTCGACCCGGGCGTCGGTAGCGGTGTTATCGCCTTTCAGCACGACGGTGATCGTGTATTTGTTGTTCATCTTGACGTCGTACTTCGGCGTGCCGGTTACCCCGTCGCTACCCACCGGAATGTAGTAGTAAACCTGGTTCCCGTCGTGCAAACCGCACTGGCCGACGATCTCGATATAGGTCCCGGCTGCGGTTGCGGTCGAGGCGGCGCTGGTCTTGACGCTGGTCTGCAGGTTCTGCGGAATGTACCACGTAAAGGTCCCGCTATTCGGCGTGGCGGCCAAGGTTTCGGCCGGATAATCCACGTGGTTGCCCGCTTCCGGCCATACGGTCTTCCCGGTCGGGGTCCCGCAGTAGTAGATCTTGTTCGCTACGCTGCGCAATCGAACGCTTTCGACCTTGAAGTTATTCGTATTCAGCTCGCTGCCGATCGAGTAGGTCAAGGTTACCTTGGCCATCAAACGTTCGAGTTTCACGTTGGCGGCCGAAATCGCCGCCTCGCTCACCGCACCGGTGTAAACACCGCGCATCATGATCCCGCCCGCCGCGGTCGGCTGCAGTTCCGTGGTTACGGCTTTGCTGGCCGCATCGAACGTGGTCTTCGTGTTGGTCGACGAACCGGGATAGGCTTTAAACAGGTTCGCATCGCCGGTATTGGCCACGAAATAGACGGTATTCCCCGTCCCCGCATCGGCAACAAGGGTTACCATAGCGGTTACCTTATCGTTGGTCTGCGAGATCTCGCTCCCGGACACATAATCCGCCGCCACACAATTCCCGGCGCTATTGAACTGAACGGCCCACAGGTCATGCACCTTGCCGTCGACGGTCTCTTCGTCCAAAACGGTCGCGGCCTTGGTCGCAACCCCGTCTTCGCTCTCTTCGCCGAGGCTGTAAACGACGCTCATCGACTTGCTGTCGCTCTTCGACACGGGGGTCAAGGTGCCGAGCGACCCGCTCATCGATACGGTACTCAGCGTTACCTGGACAGGGGTATCCCCCTCCCCTACTCCGCCTACGCCGCCCGAAATGTTCGGGTCGTCGGGCTGTTGAAGTTCGCTCTTATTACATGACACGCCCAGAGCCATCGCCCCTGCGGCCACGAATAAAAATAATCTTCTCATGGTTCGTATAGTTTGTTTTGTTTTTGTTCTCTATGTATCTCTTCTCTTCGGCGCGCGGCGGCGCAAACCTTAGAGCATTTGCGCTCTGCGCTCCTCCGGGGTATTTCGGTTATTTCAGACCCATTATTTATAAAGCCCTAAACCCCCACATCGCCGTTCCAGCTATTCGGAACCCAGGTCCCGATAGCGCCGCCACCGGTAATTTCCGAACTTTCGCCGCCGGCGCCCAAGTCGGTCCCGGTCCCCCAGGTCGGCACGACCCACGTCCCGACGATCACGCTATACTCCGGATAACCCCCGATACCCGTCGCGTCGCCCCAAGTCGCCTCATTCCACGGCGATACGGTCAACACAAGCTCGATCGCGGCACGCTTGGAGATCATCGTAAACGTGTAGTGTTTCCCCTGCTCGAAAGTCAAAGGCAGGTCTTTCGCCTTCAACGTATAGTCCTTGCCGCCCATGGTCAACACGAATTCGCCATTGACATTCCCGGTCGTCTTCGGCAGCACGATGCCGCTGGCCACCGCCAACTGGTCTTCGGTATCGGTCGGATCGCGATGGGTCCCGGAGGTCGTTTTATCGACCACTCCGACCACGAAGGTATTCCCGGCAGCCCCCGTCCCCGGGGTCAAATCGCTACCGATCGTATAGTTCACCGGACTCGGTGCCACTCCGCTCAAAGTTACTTTCTTCACCTCCAGCCCCTGGTTCGCCTCGCCGACCATCGCGTCGTCAAACTTCACGGTAAAGCTCAGCTTCGAACACTTATGATCGAACAACAGCTCGACTTTCGAATTGGTCCGGCTCACGGATGCGGTCTTCACGCACCCCAACCAATCGATCCCGTGAGAAACCCCGGAGACGGTCTTCTCGTCGGCGCCGAGCTTCCGGGCCGGAGAATAGGCGTAAAAGTCATAAGAGCCGTTCCCGAGCTCGATCCCTTTCGCGGTCTCGCCCGCTCCCAACGCCACTTCTTTCCCGTCATCGTCCACCTTACACGGAACCAAGGTCGTACCATCGGCCTGAACCTTATAAGTAGCCTCGGCCACCTGAACGCCCTGGCTCGGATCGGCCGAGGTCTGACCCGAAGCCCGACGGCGGGCGATCACCCGTACCGTACTATCCGGCGTCATCAACACTTCGGTCGCCTTGGTCGCTACCCGATCCGCCGCCGAACCGGACACGTCCAATCCGCCGGCCGAAAAACGAATCTCGCAGCTCCCGTTCGCCGGATCCTCCAACGAACGACGCTGGCACCCCGCCACAACCAACAACGAGGCGGCTAGCAGTAAACATCGTTTCATATTCGTCATGCCTATTTATCGACCGGTATCGCTTGCTAACCAGTCGGTTACAAGACGATACCTTACTTTTAAACGTTCGATTAAATACTAATAGTGCAACAAATGTATGACAAGTATTTGTAACGACCAAATAAAAATTGTCCGAACCAACCTTTTACCAATGGATTAACGGCTTTTTTCATATGACAAAATGTCGCCCGAATCCGCTTTTCCAACCGACCGATAACGCTTTACTTTTAATCGAACGTTTAATTGAAAGGCTACTTTTTACCAACAAAAGGACGCATTTATATTCTTTATTCACCTTACACACACGCTAATATGACCCGATACGTATTTAATTTAGCTTATTTATTCAATACTAATATCTTGTTTCACTATGGTTATCGCTTATCTGAGAGTCAGTACCGAAAAACAACATCTCGAAAACCAACAACTCGAAATCCAAAAATTCGCACAAAAAAAAGGTATCGAAATCGATAAATGGGTTACGGAAATCGTCAGCGGAAAAACTAAAAGATCGGAAAGAAGACTCGGAGCGCTTATCAGAAGACTCAAAAAAGGTGATACGCTCATCGTTACGGAACTATCCAGGCTCAGCCGTACGCTGCTCGATATCATGTCGATCCTGAACGTCTGCATGGAAAAACAAATCACGATCTACAGCACAAAAGACGGATACGCATTCGACAACAATATCAACAGCAAGGTCCTGGCCTTCGCTTTCGGACTCGTCGCCGAAATCGAACACAACCTCATCTCGCTCCGAACCAAAGAGGCACTCGCGCTCAAAAAAGCCGAAGGAGTACGAATCGGTAGACCGGTCGGTAGCCGGGTCAAACTCCAAAAATTGATCGACGATAAGAAAAAAATACTCGATATGCTCAAAAAAGGGGTATCCATCGCACACATCTGCCGAGAATACCAGGTCTCCAGAGGGGTATTCTACCAGTTCAGAGACCAATACGCGACGGCATAACCCCTCTCTCCCCAAAAAAACAGTGCGGTGCACAGGAAGCGCGGGCGAACGCTCTACCCCTCAGAGCGTTCGCCCGCGCGTTTTTCCGAACACCACCCCTAAAATCACAACTTCGGATCCAAAATCGCCTTGCCGATCAGGTAATCGATCGAACACCGACCCGGACCGGCAATGAAAATCACCACGCACATCCCCACATACAACAACGGCAACTCGATCCCGCTCAGCCCCCCTGCGGGCATCGTACTCATGGCCATCATCATGGCGAAAACCATCGGCACGACCGCCAAGCGGGTCAACAAACCGGCCAGCACCATCAGCGAACATCCGACCTCGACCAGAATAATCATTACCAGCGAGGCCGCCGCTCCCCACCCGATCGGATCGGGAAACCCCTCGCGCAAAGCCGAGAAATGCTGCAATTTGTCGATCCCGTGCGTGAGCATCATTCCGCCCACGAACAGACGCAATACCAACAAAGCCAAATTCAGATACCGCTCCGAGAGCAGGAACCGGAGGATCCACGGATTTCGATCGATTTTCATAACACGGATAGTTTGAAATTCATAGTTCGTTATCGTACAAACCGGAATAACAAACACCGTGCAAATTTTTCACCCCGTCCCTCCGCGCCCGGCCTCCGGATCGGATCAGAACCCGAAATAGCGTTTCGCATTGTCGTAACAGATCCCCCGGACCATCCGCCCCACAGCCTCCGTTTCCGACCTCGGGATCCGCCCCTGCTCCAGATCGCGCCCCAGCAGGTCGCACAGCAGACGCCGGAAGTACTCATGACGCGGGAACGAAAGGAAACTCCGCGAATCGGTCAGCATCCCCACAAAACGGCTCAGGAGCCCATAGTCCGACAGGATGTCCAACTGACGTCGCATCCCGTTCAGGTGGTCCGAAAACCACCACGCCGCACCGTACTGCATCTTGCCCGGCACCGAACCGTCCTGGAAGTTTCCGACCATCGCCGCCATCGCCTCCCCGTCCTTCGGATTGAGGTTGTAGACGATCGTCCGGGTCAGCAGCCCCTCCCGATCCAACCGGTCCAGAAAACGCCCCATCGCCCGCGCCACCGGCTGGTCGTCCAGCGAATCGCCGCCCGCGTCCGCCCCGTAACACCGCATCAACCGGGTCCGATTGTTCCGCAACGGACCGACATGGAACTGCTGCGCCCATCCCTGTTCGGCATTCATCGCCGCCAGGTGGTACAGCATGCCGGATTTGAAAACCGCCGTCTCGGTTTCTGTCAGTCCCCTCCCCCGACGCAGCGAGACGAAAAGCGATTCGAGCCCCGCCTCCGTAAAATCTTCGCCATAGAAAGTATCCAGCCCGTGGTCCGAAACCCGACACCCCGTCTCGGCAAAAAAACGTTGCCTCCGACGCAAAGCGTCGAGCAGATCGGCCAACCGATCGATCCCCCGCCCCGTCGTTTCCGACAACCTATTTATATAGGTATTCCATCGCTCCGGATCCTCCACTGCCATCACCCGATCGGGTCGCCAAGCCGGCCACATCTGCGGATCACCCTCGCCCCGAGTTTCCGCATACGTCCGGTGGTACTCCAACGAATCGGCCGGATCGTCGGTCGTGCAAATCGCCTCGACTCCCATCCGACGCAACAGCCCGCGTGCCGAAAAAGACTCCGGATCGCTCCGCAACATCGCGTTGCACTGCTCGTAAATCTCCCGCGCGGTCTCGGGTTTCAACAGCGTATCGATCCCGAAGTAACGCTTCAACTCCAGTGCGGTCCAATGGTACAACGGATTCCGCATGGTCTGCGGAACGGTCGCCGCCCACCGCTCGAACTTCTCCCAATCCGACGCGTCGCCCGTAACATACCGCTCCTCCACCCCGGCTGCCCGCATCGCACGCCACTTGTAATGGTCGCCGCCCAACCACAACTGAGCGATGTTCTCGGCCCGAAAATCCTCGGCCACCTCCCGAGCCGACAAATGATTATGATAATCGAGAATCGGCATCGACTCGGCATACCCGTGATACAACGCCCGAGCCGCATCGCTCCCCAACAAAAAATCGTCGTGTATAAACTCTTGTGCCATAATATCATACTGTTAATTTATAACCCAATTATTGGCTACAATACCGAACCGTTCTCTTTCTTCAGAAAGAGAACGGTACCAGAACGTAGCTAAAGAACAGCTATAATTTAAGAGTAAGTTTTAGGGAAAAAGTGTTCGTGTGATACCGAGTTCCAGCCCGCGCAATTCCGCCAGCCCCTTGAGCCGCCCGATCGCCGAATATCCCGGATAGGTTTGTTTTTTGAGGTCGTCGAGCATCTGGTGTCCGTGGTCCGGCCGGAGAGGTATCGAGCATCCGGTCTGTTGCATCGCCTCGACCAGCTCCCGCATGATCGCATACATATCGATACTTCCCCCCAAATGATCGGCTTCGTAGAAATTTCCCTCCGCATCTCGTTCGGTGCTTCGGAGGTGCGCGAAGTGAATCCGCCCCTGTCGACCGAACCTTTCGGCCATCGCCGGGAGGTCGTTGTCCGCCCGGATACTGAGCGAGCCGGTGCAGAAACAAAGACCGTTCGAGACGTTCGGCACCGCCTGGACCAACTGTTCAAAATCGGCTGCGCAACTCATGATGCGCGGCAGCCCCAACAACCGATAAGGCGGATCGTCCGGATGGATCGCCAGTCGTATTCCGGCCTCGTCGGCCACCGGGGCCACCTCGCGCAAGAACAAAATAAGGTGTTCCCGCAACTTCTCGTCCGTGATCTCTTTGTAAAGTTCCAGCCCGGCACGGATATTCTCCAACGAGAAACTTTCGTCGGCCCCCGGTAAACCCATCAAGACGCTGGCCGTCAATCGGTCGATCTCCTCGGGCGTCATCCGTGCATAGCGTTCCTCGGCCCGGCGCACCTCTTCGGGCTCGTAATCCCGTTCCGCGCCCGGCCGACGCAAAATATAAAGATCGAACGCCACGAATGCCGCCCGCTCGAAACGCAACGCCCGCGAACCATCCGGCAATTCATACGCCACATCGGTCCGCGTCCAGTCCAAGACCGGCATGAAATTATAGGTTACCACCGGAACCCCTGCCGCCGCCAGATTGCGCAAGCTCTTCCGGTAGTTTTCGATATGCCGTTCGTAATCTCCCCGCCGCGTTTTGATCTCCTCGCTCACGGGCAGACTCTCCACCACGTGCCAGGTCAAACCCGCCGCCTCGATCCTCGCCTTGTAGCGTCCGATCTCATCCGCCGTCCACACCTCGCCCGGCGCGATATGGTGTAACGCACTCACCACCCCCACAGCTCCCGCCTGCCGTATGTCGGCCAGCGAAACCGGATCGTTCGGCCCGTACCAGCGCATCGTCTGCTCGAACCGTACCGTATTCTTTTCCATGTCGTTATATCCTGTTTCGATTCGAATTCATACCCCCGAGAAGATCGAGAATCCGCCGTCGACCGGCACCACGACCCCCGTAACGAACGCCGAAGCGTCCGAGGCGAGCCATCCCAACGTCCCGTTCAACTCCTCCGGTTCGCCGAAACGCCCGTAAGGCGTAGCCGCCAGAATATCCCGCGAGCGATCGGTCAGCGAACCGTCCGGGTGGGTCAACAACGTCCGATTCTGCTCCGTGAGAAAGAATCCCGGCGCAATGGCGTTGACTCGAATCCCCTCGCCGAATTTCCGAACCATCTCGACTGCCATCCAGCGCGTAAAGTTGTCGATCGCCGCTTTCGAAGCCGAGTAACCCACAACCCGTGTAATCACTCCCTGCGCCGCCATCGACGAGATATTGACGATGCTCCCCTTTTTCTTCTCGCCCCGGACCATGGCCTGTCCGAAAACCAGCGTCGGCAGCACGGTCCCCATGAAATTCAAATCCACCACGCCTCGCATCGCCTCGGCGTCGAGGTCGAAGATCGTCTGGTCCGGCGCAATGGTCGCCCCGGCCTGATTTCCTCCGGCGGCGTTCACCAGGATGTCTGCCGCCCCCCACTCAGCTACCAAACGGTCGCAAGCCCGTTCCAAAGCCGGCTTATCGAGCACGTCGGCTTGCAAAAACAGTGTCTCGCCTCCCGTAGCAACCGCGATTTCGCGCACACACGCCTCGCCCCGCTCGACATTCTGGCCCAGGATCGCCCTGTCTCTTATACACGGCTCCTAGCCCACGCGACATCTCAGGATCTCGGCTGGCGTCTTCGTG
>JAIDFC010000077.1 GCA_029054535.1 Rikenella sp.
TACGGACACCGTCCGGCGGCCGGAACTCTTGCGGCAGATCAAAGACATGTCCTTTGCTTATCCGATGTATGACAAACGGGGGAAATAACAGAATACAACTCGGCTTTCCGGTCGGAGACGGAGGAGTCAAAAGCGGCAATCGGGGAGGTGCCGGAGGGAGGCTATTTGCTTCGGACATCGACTGGTGGACCGTCGGAACTTATGTCGTGATGGTCTTTTTCGGCTGGCTCAATATCTACGCCGCCGTCTACAACGAAGAACAGACCGGAATTTTCGACCTCTCGCAGCGGTACGGAATGCAGATGCTGTGGATCTGCATCAGCCTCTCGCTGGCCGTCTCGATCCTGCTGATCGACGGAAAATACTGGCACATGCTGGCCTATCCCTTCTATTTCGCGATGCTGGGGGTGATGCTCTTCGTCCTATTCTTCGGGCATACGAGCCACGGTGCGCAGTCGTGGCTCGCTGTCGGACGGATCAAAATACAGCCCGTAGAGTTCATGAAGTTCGTTACGGCGCTCGCCTTGGCCAGGTACATGAGCGCTTATGACTTCAACCTCCGTACGCGGAAGGCGATCTACAACATCGGGTTGATCGTCGGGATCCCGGTCCTGTTGATCCTCGGGCAGAACGACACGGGGTCGGCCATGGTCTTCGGGGCTTTCCTCTTCATGCTCTACAGGGAGGGATTGGGGGCCGGCTTGTATGTCGTGGGCCTGATGCTCGTCTTTCTCTTCATCATCTCTTTCCTGCTCGAACCGCTGCCCATTCTCTTCATCGTACTGGGGCTCTGTCTCGCGGCGCAGGCGGTGGCAAACCGGAATGCAAGGGATACGATTCGATACCTGGCGCTGGTCTTGCTGCTCGGCATCGCGGTCTTCGGGATTCTCTCGATCTGCGGGGTCGAGATCGGATTCTATCGCGCTCTGATCGTCGGGACGGTGCTCTCGGCGCCGTGGATCGTACACTACGCCATGCGGCACCACTTGCCCAATCTCTGGAAATTCGTCGCCTTGTTCGCAGGGGCCATCGTATTCACCGGGATGGTCGACTATGTCTTCGACAACGTCCTGCAACTCCACCAGCAAAAACGGATCCTCGACCTCCTCGGGATCGAAAACGATCCGCACGGCTGGAGCTACAACGTCATTCAGTCCAAAATCGCTATCGGATCGGGAGGGGTTCTCGGAAAGGGATTTCTCGGCGGAACCCAGACGCGTTTCAGCTTTGTCCCGGAGCAGAGCACGGACTTCATTTTCTGTACGGTGGGAGAGGAGTGGGGGTTTCTCGGGGCGATCGGCGTCGTCGCGCTATTCGTCTTTCTCATCCTCAGGCTCATGAGGATGGGAGAACGACAAAAGGAACCGTTCGGGAGAATCTACTGTTACTCGGTCGCGGCGATCATTTTCGTACACTTCACCATCAACATCGCCATGACGGTCGGTCTGTTTCCGGTGGTGGGGATTCCGCTGCCGTTCTTCAGCTACGGGGGGTCGTCGCTCTTGGCCTTCACGCTCCTGCTCTTCGTGGCGGTGAGGCTCGACGCATCGCAGTACGACGAAACGGCCAGAAAACTGCTCTAAGCTGGTTGCGGAGGGGGCGAGGAGTGTCGTCGCTCGGGGCGACGCACCCGTTGGGTGTTTTGCTTGGGTTCTCTCGGCCTTATTGGGGTAGATACGACCCGACTCGAGTGTTGAGCGAGGCCGGATTTCCGCCAGCGAAGGCTTCCGAGCAAAGTCCAGTTTTCGAGTGCCGAGCGGCACTGTCCCGCCGCATGGGGCGGCGGCCGTCCCGCGCGCCTTGCAGGCGCGGTTGTCAGCGATGTGTCGACTGCCGAAAGAGAAAGGGGGGATTGCCAAGGGGGCGTGAGTCCCCTTGGATGCGTTCTTTGCCTACTTTCTATCGCATAATAGAAAGTAGGAGCCTCCGCGGCTCGAGCGGGTTAGAGGAAATACATCAACTTCCCCGAGCGGGAGATTTCCCCCGGCGGAAACGGATGGCTTCGATCAGGAAACAGGCCGAAACCAACAGCAAATCCGAAGGTAACCGCGACTCTATGAGTCGCCGGCCTCGGAGCGGAGCGAACGCCACAGGCGGGCGCCGGGGGGCGCGCCCGAGGACGAAGTTTTCTTCGCATAGAACAGCCCGGGGGGCCAGTGCGGATTTTTCGGAGCGAACTCTAGCATTCGAGTGCCGAGCGGCACCTCTCCCTATTCCTGGAGGCAACGCGTCTGAAGACCGAACGCACGACTGCTGTTGTTATTCGGGCCGATCTCACTGTAACGTAAGTCCAGAAAGTAGCCGTAGCTCTCCGTCATCGATGACGAGTAACTGTACCCGTTGCGGCCCACGTTACGCACCATGCCTTGTTCATAGCCGCGGCAGCCCGGAACCGGGGCCGCGTGTCCGCGGTGAGCGAGGGGGTTGCCGCACGTGGCTTGGTGGCAGAAAAAACAATAAAAGACGATGTGTCTCCCGTCGTCTGGATGCTTCCGGGCCTTCACGGGGTGAGAGGGAATTCGGAGAAAAATCGATTTGTTAACGAAACGGGGCGAAGCTCTCGCCAGCCACCTGACGGCACAGTTGACTTGCTGGAAAAACGGGAGACGACCTGCAGTCTCTCGTTTGCTTGATCATCGAGGCGTAAAAATCGCTAATTTTGTTTTCCGGAACGGAATAAGTAACTTTCCCGAACCGTTCGGAACGATACCGAAACGTTAAACTCAGTCAAAATACTGCATAACTACGAAAAAGAGTATGAGCGAAGAGGTTAATATTCAGGAGTTGAATGCCCGAATCGAACAGCAGAGCGCATTCGTCGACCTGCTCACGACGGAGATGGGAAAGGTCATCGTCGGCCAAAAACATTTGGTCGAGTGTCTGTTGATCGGGTTGCTCAGCGACGGGCATATTCTGCTCGAAGGGGTGCCGGGGCTGGCGAAAACATTGGCGATCAATACGCTGGCAGATGCTGTCGACGGGCGCTTCAGCCGGATCCAGTTCACGCCGGACTTGTTGCCGGCGGACCTGACCGGGACGTTGATCTACAGCCAGAAAAACGAAGAGTTTACGGTCAAACTCGGACCGATCTTCGCCAACTTCGTCCTGGCCGACGAAATCAACCGGTCGCCGGCCAAGGTACAGTCGGCGCTCCTCGAAGCCATGCAGGAACACCAGGTTACGATCGGGGACAAAACCTATCCGTTGCCGAAACCGTTCCTGGTGATGGCCACTCAGAACCCGTTGGAGCAGGAGGGTACTTATCCGTTGCCGGAGGCACAGGTCGACCGTTTTATGCTTAAGGTCAAGATCGGATATCCCAAAAAGGAGGAGGAACGGCTGATTATTCGTCAGAACATGCTCGGCGAAAAGTTCCCGAAGGCGGCCAAGGTCGTTGCGCCGGAAGCGATCCTGAAGGCGCGCGAGGTGGTCGGAGAGGTCTACATGGACGAAAAAATCGAACGCTACATCGTGGACATCGTTTTCGCTACGAGAGAACCCGAAAACTACGGATTGGATCGCTTGGGGACGATGATCGGGTACGGGTGTTCGCCGCGGGCATCCATCGCTCTGGCAAAGGCCGCGAAAGCCTATGCCTTCATCAAAAGGCGCGGGTATGTCATTCCGGAGGATGTCCGTGCGGTGTGTCCGGACGTGATGCGACATCGGATCGGGCTGACCTACGAGGCAGAGGCCGAAAATATCTCGACCGAGGACATCATCACTGAAATCCTGAATACGGTCGAGGTGCCGTAGGCTTTTTCGGGGGCAAAGACGTTTTTTAGAACGGTCGGAGGCGGTTTTTAGAACGGTAAAGCAGTACGCAGTATCTTTTGTTCGGGCTTTCTGAGGTCGTTATAGCGGTGCGCTGCATCTTTTGCTGGGATTTCTGCGTTTTTTTTCGACGGTAGTAATAGCGATGCGTAGCATCGCCCGCCCAGCGGGGGCACCCGCGGCCTGCCGGCCAGAGCGCAGTCAAAGTATGTTCGAGCGCGCCACG
>JAIDFC010000078.1 GCA_029054535.1 Rikenella sp.
AATCGGGCCTACCGAGAGAGAAAGTCGGATTTACGTGCTTCGCTCCGTCCTCTCCCTATTCCTGGAGGCAACGCAACTGAAAACCGTTCGCACGGTAGCTGAGGTGATTCGGGTTGATCCCGCCGTAGTTGAAGTCCAGGTAGTAGCCAAGGCTGCCCGAGGCGGACGACGACCAGCTGAACCCGCTGACGCCGACGGCATACAACGTACCGGAGCTGTAGCGGCGGTAGCCCGGAGCCGGGTAAAACAAAAAGTGCCGAGCGGCACCTCTCTCCCTATTCCTGGAGGCAACGCGACTGAAAACCGTACGCACGGTAGTTGTAGTAATTCGGGTAGATCCCGCTGTAGTAGAAGTACAAGTTGTAGACGTTGGTACCCGTCGTAACGGACGACGCCCAACTGTACCCGTTGCCGCCAACGGCATACAACGTACCGGAGCCGTAGCCGCGGACGCCCGGAGCCGGATGCCGCTCCGTCCTCTCTCCCTATTCCTGGAGGCAACGCAACTGAAGAGCGAACGCACGGCTGTAGAGGTGATTCGGGACGATCCGGCTGTAACTGAAGTCCAGGTAGTAGCCATTGCTGCCCGAGGCGGACGACGACCAGCTGAACCCGTTGACGCCGACGCCCCACAACGCACCGGAACCGCTGTCGCGGTAGCCCGGAGCCGGGTTTTCTTGACCGAATGGCCCGATTCGAGTGCCTCGCTCTATCCTCCCCCTATTCCTGGAGGCAACGCAACTGAAAACCGTACGAACGATTACCCTGGTGGTTCGAGTGTACCCCATCGTGGTAGAAATTCAAATCGTAGGCGTAGGTACTCGTAACGGATAACGACCAACCGAATCCGCCACTACCGACACTGCGAATCTTCCCATGTTCGTAGCCGCGGAGGCCCGGAGCCGGGACCTCTGTAAAAAATATCACCGACCGATCGCTCGGTTCAGAAAATCATTCAACGGTTTCATCAGCTCATAGAGTCGCAACGCCTCCGAAATATACGCATCACTCACCACCAGCTCGTCCGACAAGTGTTTCCAGACATAGAAATGGTGCAATTTGAGGTACTCCGCCGCCGGCGAATCCGCCGCATATCCCCGCGGAACCCGTTTCAGGACCCGATCCTCGCGACACAGATCCCCGAACTCCTCGCGAAACACAGGATCGTGTACGATGGATGAGAATTCGTCCCACTGATTATCGATGGCCTGCCGTACCCGATTCCTCGATTCGGCGTTCTCCTCCGTGATGTAAAGCCCGCACGAAACGACCGACATCCCGTCCGGTTCGACGTGCATATAGTAGCCCGACAACGGACTGTGTCGATCCCCGTCGGCATTCATCACCACCCCGAAATGGGTCTTATACGGGGTCTTGTCGGCCGAAAAGCGCATGTTGCGGTTGATCCGGTAGATCAGTTTCGTCAGATCGGGACTCCCCAGCGTCGGGTCGAAACGGTTGATCCCCTCGACCAACCGGCCGGCATTCGCCAGCACATCGGCTCGAGCCGCATCATACCGCGCCCGATTGGCATGAAACCACTCTTTGTAATTGTTCCGCCGCAGATCACGCAGAAACTCCAGCGTCGTTCGTTCGATCATTTCGTCTTCTATTTCGTTTCGTTTTTTCGACTTCTGACCGCCTCGTACTCCGCCACCCGACGCGGATTCATCGGAAACCACCCTTTCAAAACCCTTTCCTGTTGTTCAAAGACCTCCTTGATGGTCCAAAACGACGAGAAGGCAAACACCCCCAACAAGGCTGAAGCCAATACATCGGCGGTCAGCATCGACCCGACGGTTCCGACCACGCCCAAGCCCAAAAACACCCACCAACAACGCGTCCCCCAATAATACTCCGCCTTGACCACCACCGGATGGAAGAGGCCGATAATCAAAAAGGTTCCGATACCGATCACCAGGCCCAACAATCGATAGTCTTGTAAAATTTCCATCTTATTGTATACTTAAAAAATTACAGTTTATCGAACTTATTCTTTCCGACTTCTCTACGCCTGAAAGCACGGCGCCGGAAGAGCACTTGCACACCGAGCTATATCGGTAAAATGATCTCGTCTCGACCGAAAATACAAACGACAGGCGTGGTTATCCGTCAAGGAAGCCCCTCCAGGCGTCCCCACCCTCACCGATAGCAAACCACGTACCGTAAATCGTAGGATAAACTCGGGCGTTTCTAAATCAATCTTTCTGAGAGGTATCACCACCCTGTCGAATCGAACGCTCGGGAGACTACACCGAATGTTATTGAGGGTTGCGGGCCCCGCAGCGGGCAAAAGGCTGCCTTAAGCAAGAGCACTACGACGAAAAAATCGAACCCATGCCTTCGACTACTTTCGACTATCGGCAAAATAATCGTAAAACAGAGGCAACGTCTCGATCCCCCGATAGAAATTGGCCAACGGGAAGTTCTCGTTCGGCGAGTGGATCGCATCCGTATCCAACCCGAACCCCATCAGAATCGACTTAATCCCTAAAACCCGTTCGAAAGTACTGATAATCGGAATACTCCCCCCGCTGTAGAACGGCAGCGGTCGCCGTCCGAAAGTCTCCTCCATGGCCCGAGCCGCCGCCCGATAAGCCGCCGAATCGGTCGGCGCCACATACGGATATCCCCCGTGCAACGCCCGACACCGCACCGTTATGCCGTATTGCGGCGCCAGTTTTTCGACCTGCGCAATGAACAGCTCCGTGATCCGCTCGAAATCCTGTCCCGCCACCAACCGCATCGACACCTTCGCATGCGCCGTCGCCGGAATGATCGTCTTGGCCCCCTCGCCCGTGTAGCCGCCCCAGATGCCGCAGACATCCAGCGTCGGCCGAATCCCCTTGCGTTCCATCGCCGTATACCCCCGTTCCCCGCCGCGCAACCCGTCGAGACCGATGGCCGCCGCAAAAGCCGCTTCGTCGAACGGCGCGGCATTGATCTCCGCCCGTTCCGCCGCGCTAAACTCCCGCACGCCGTCGTAGAATCCCGGAATCTCGATCCGCCCCGTAGCGTCGTCGGTCAACGAACCGATCAGCTTGCACAACGCGTTCACCGGATTGACCGCCGCACCGCCATAAAGCCCCGAGTGCAAATCCCGATTCGGTCCCTGCGCCTCGACCTCGACGAAGGCCAGCCCCCGCAATCCGCACGTGATCGACGGCGTCTCCCACCCCAGAAGCGACGTGTCCGAGACCAGGATAATATCCGCCGCCAGCATCTCGCGATGCTCGCCGCACCAAACGGTCAACGCTCCGGAACCGATCTCCTCCTCGCCCTCGAACATGAACTTGACGTTACACCGTAAAGTCCCCGTGGCCACCATGGCCTCGAACGCCTTGACGTGCATGAACCCCTGCCCCTTGTCGTCGTCGGCGCCTCGTCCCCAGATCCGTCCGTCGCGGATCACCGGTTGGAACGGTTCGGTCCGCCACTCATCGATCGGATCGACCGGCATCACGTCGTAATGCCCGTAGACCAACACCGTCGGCGCCTCCGGCGAAACGATCCGTTCGCCGTACACGATCGGATTTCCCTCCGTCTGAAAAATCTCCGCCCGTTCGGCCCCGGCCCGTCGCAACGCCCCGCACAACCACGCCGCACAACGCTCCATATCCGGCCGATGCGCCGCCTCCGAACTGATCGACGGAATGCGCAAGTATTCGAAAAGTTCGTCGAGAAAACGCTCGCGATGCTCCGCGAGATAAGCATTCAATGTATCCTCCATTCCTGTTCGTTCTTGATTCTTACAATACGCTACACCCGAAAATAGGCGGTAAGATCCAAAGATACGAAAATTTATTCCGCCACAAAAAACTTGGGGTTTTAGGCGATTTGACCTACATTTGTAGGACAATATGTTTTTATTATAACCCGATCGGACTCCCCGCAGGGACGGAACGAACCTTTCGCACGCCCTTTGCCGCTCGGGAAACGGAGCATCCGGCAACCACCGATAAAACGACAAGCAAAATGATCTCATTGTCTCTCCCGCGCCGCCTGTGGGCTTTCCTGGCCATCCCTTTCTTCTGGTCCTGCTCGTCCCGACCGGCCAAAACGATCGGCAACCTGCGGAACGTAGCGGCCAGCGAACGGAACGCCGCGGTACGCTACCGTTCCTGCTCGACACGGGCGCGGGAAGAGGGATACCTGAACGTCGCCAACCTGTTTGCGGCGCTGGCTTGCTCGGAAGAGGTCCACGTCAAATACCAGATCGAGCTGCTGGAACGATACGGCGAAGAAAACATCTCATTGGACGAATGGGCACCGATCGACTCGACGTTCGCTGTCGAATCGACGATCAAGAACCTCAAGCTGTCGCTGCGGACCGAGACGTACGAATCGTTGACGGCCTTTCCGATTTTCGAGAAAGCGGCCGTGGCGGAAGGGGCGCACGACGCGGCGAGGATGTTTCGGGACCTGGCCGTCGTGGCAACCAAACACGGAGATTACTGCCGGAGGGTATTGGACAAACTCGGCCATGACGGATCGGACCGGAATGTGGTCAATTCCTGGTCGGTCTGTCCGCGGTGCGGAGCGATGTACGAAACGGTTACGTTGCAGGAAAACTGCGAGATGTGCGAAATGCCGGCCAGTACTTTCGTCTTGTTTCAGTAATTTTTCTGTCCGATTTTCCGGCGTCCGGTCCGGACGCTTTTTAGGATCCGGACGTTTTGTTCGAATAGTCGGTCTCCGCCCGGAGGGTCCCCGAAATCCGGTCAAAGCAGCTGCTCCGAATCGAGTTCCGTAACGTATCCCTCCTCCAACAACCACGTCCGTCCCGGATACTGCCGCACGTTGGCCATATTGTGGGTCGAGATAATCACCGTCCGCCCTTCGTCGGCAATCCCGCGAAACAGCTCCATCACCTCGCGCGTCGTCTCCGGGTCCAGATTGGCCGTCGGTTCGTCCGCCAGGACGATCTGCGGACTGTTCAGCAACGCCCGCGCAATCCCGGCCCGTTGCCTCTCCCCGCCTGACAACTGGTTCGGATAGACATGCGCCAGGGGTTCCATCCCCGTCAGATTCAGCACGTGCCAGATCCGGTTGTCCATCGCCGCCGCGTCGCGCCAGTTCGTAGCCCGCAGGACGAACTCCAGATTCTGGTACACCGTACAGTCGTCGAGCAGCGACGCCTCCTGAAAGACGATCCCCAATTGTCGCCGCAGGAACGGCACCCGTTTGCGGGTCAGCGTGTGGAGCGCGAACCCGGCGATCTGCCCACGCCCGACCAGCAGTGGCAATTCGCCGTACAACGTTTTGAGCAAGCTGCTCTTTCCGCTCCCCACCCGTCCCACGATATAGATCAAGTCGCCCGGATAGGCGCACAGATCGACCTGCCGCAAGATCTCTCGGCGGGTATTTTTCTGAAAGATCACCGCATCGGCGAGTTGCAAGGAAGGTCTGTCGGGTCTCATAGCACAGGAATCGTAGACGACAAAGGTATGCTATTTCTCCGAAACCGTCCCGTCCCGGAAAGCGGTTTATCCGTATTTTTCATCGCCAACCCGCCCTACTCCTCTCCCGCCGGGTAATTTTTGGCCAACCCGCCCTCCGCCGTCTCCTTGTAGAGGCTCGGCAGGTCGTGGCCCGTCTGGCGCATCACCTCCACCACCCGGTCGAAACTCACCCGATGCCTGCCATCCGAGTAGGTCGCGTAGATGTTCGAGTCCAACGCACGCGCCGCCGCATAGGCGTTCCGCTCGATACACGGAATCTGGACCAAGCCGCAGATCGGATCGCACGTCAGCCCCAAGTGATGCTCCAGCCCCATCTCGGCCGCATACTCGACCTGCGCCGGCGTCCCGCCGAAGAGCTGACACGCCGCTGCAGCCGCCATAGCGCACGCCACCCCGACCTCGCCCTGACACCCCACCTCTGCACCCGACACCGAAGCGTTGTGCTTGACCACGTTCCCGAACAGTCCCGCCGTCGCCAACGCCCTCAGGAGCTTCGTCCGCGCGAAATCGCGCGTCTGTTGCAAGTGGTAGAGCACCGCCGGCAACACCCCCGACGAACCGCACGTAGGCGCCGTAACGATCTCGCCGCCGGCCGCATTCTCCTCCGAAGTGGCCAACGCATAGGCGTAGACCAATCCCCTGCTCCGCATCGACTCCGAATAGCCCTTGGCCCGAATATAGTAGTCCGAAGCCTTCCGCCGCACGCCGAGTCCGCCGGGCAACACCCCCTCGGCCTCCAACCCGCGCCGGATCCCGCTCTGCATCACCTCCCACACCCGGTCGAGATACTCCCAGATCCCAGCCCCCTCGCACTGCTCGACGTACTCCCAATACGAACACCCCGTCCTCTCGCACCAAGCCTGAATCTCGGCAATCGTATTCATTCCGTAAACCCTCCGAGGAGGTTTCTCGCCGGTCGTCTCGTCGGCCAACGAACCGCCGCCGATACTATAAATGCGCCAACGCTCCCGAGGCTCCGACGCCGTCCCGTAATAACTCTCGAACTCCATCCCGTTCGGATGGAACGGCAAAAACATCTCCGAACGCCAATGAATCACGGTCGGAGCCTCCGGCTCCAGAATATCCAAAATCGCCCGGTCGGTCAAGTGGCCCCGACCCGTCGCCGCCAAACTCCCGAACAACGTTACTTCATACCTCCCAGCACCGGGATTGCGTTCCAAAAACTCCTGAGCCGCGCGACGCGGACCCATCGTATGACTGCTCGACGGACCGTGCCCGATCCGATAAATACCCTTGATCGACTCCATAACGCTTCTTCTTGCTTCGTCTCTCAAAGATACTACTTTTTATTTTGTCATACTTTTTCTTCATTGGCGACGGGAGGGTACTGTTCTTTCTGTGAACAGAAAGAACCAAAGAAACTTTCGGGAATGCTAACGCATTCCATGGGCTGCCGTAGTCAAGAGCCTTGGGTCCTTTGTTTTAGGTGGGGACGTTCGGCGTGGGCGCGCTGAGGTAATTCACGCATTACGCGCCTCGCCGAAAGCCCCACCCACACCGTGGGCCAGAGCATGAGATTGCGGAGCCTAAGGCATAGCGTAGCTGTTGGAAGTCTTTTGGGTACCTTTTCTTCAGAAAAGGTACGGTACCGTACAGTAGCCAATAACAAGGAAAAAATATTGATGAAATAAAAAAGGTGTATATCTTTGCAGTCGGCAACGGTTCGCCGCGAGGCGTCGATATTCGAGAGACGACGCAGGCGATGAAAAGGGAATCGGGTGGAAATCCCGAGCAGTCCCGCTGCTGTGAGCCTCATCCGGCCTCTGTCTTCGACCAGAGGGACGGATCGCGGGCGCAGGACACTCTCAACACACAGCCACTGTTCACACCGAACGGGAAGGCGACGTCCAGCGCGCTCCGAGGCGAGTCAGAAGACCTGCCGTGCCATTATGTATGTTATCCGCCTCCGGGATTTGAGGCGGATAACGACCTACCGAAAAATACGACTCACAAACACCGGCCTGCACGGCCTCTGCTTGAGCTGCGTTTCGTCGTCCGTTCGACGAAACACGGTACTCGATGCGGTTTTGTTTTGTATCGAACCAAATCAAAAAATAACGAAAAACGATGAAAATGAGAATCAATTTGTGGTTGGCCGCTGCGGCCTCCGTTCTTCTTTGGGGGTGTAAAGACAACGGCGGAGGGGCGATCATCCCGGTGGTCAAGACCCACGGTTACTGGATCCTGGGCGAGGGCTCGTTCGGATCCGAAAACTCGACCCTCTATTACTGCGATCTGGCGACTCGGACGGTTTCGGACCGCTTTACGGAAGCCAACCCCGGCGAAAAAGTCGGCAATACGGCCAACGACATGAAAATCTACGGTTCTAAACTTTACATCGCGGTCGACGCGAGCAACCAGGTGCTGGTGGTAGATGCCGCGTCGGGTCGGATCGCCGAACGGATCGACATGGGACAGGCCGACGGGATGGATCGCGAGCCGCGCGCCGTAGCCTGTGCGGCAGGGAAAGTGTTCGTATCGCTCTACAGCGGCGAGGTGGCGCGGATCGACACCACGACTTTTGCGGTGGACTATACGCCGTACGACGGCTCGTTCAAGTACAGCGAAAGGATCGTGGCTTCCAAGGAGGAGAAATTGGTGGTAGCCAATAGCGGCTGGGGTTCCGGCAATACGGTTACCGTGATCGACATCCCGACCTTTACGAAAGTCGACGAGATAACCGTGCCGACCAACCCTTACTGGCTGGCCGCGACCAGCGACGGGACGGTTTACCTGGCCACTTGGACGGATTATGCGACCGGCGCACCGGCCGCTCTGCACAAACTGGATCTGACGGCCAAGAGCTACGAGACGATTCCGAACGTCGAAGTGCAGCGGATCGCCATCCACGGCGGAACGCTCTACGGGGTCAACACGGGTTACGATCCGACGACCTACACTCCGAGCTGTTCGTTGGTGAAAGTCGACCTGGCGACCCGGGCCGTGGAAACGATGATCGAGAAGCAGGAGGGTTCGTTCAACGGCGTGAATGTCAATCCGATCAACGGTTATCTCTATGTGATGAACGTCGCGACGGACTACATCACGAGCACCATCCTGCCGTTCGACGAAAACGGCAAGGCCCTCCCGACGATCGCCGGGGTCGGCAACGCGGCCAATACGGCAGCTTTCGTGAATACAACGATAAAATAAAAACTTTCCGAGTGTAAGGTTTTTATTCGTGGGCGTTGCCTCCTCCGCAAGCGAGGCGACGCATCGGGCACGGGGATGGTGGTTCTCCCCGTGCCTTTTTTATACCTTCTTTGCAAACCGGAGGGTACCGTACTTTCCGAAAAAAAGAGAACAGTTTCGTACGGTTATCAAAAAGTCAAAGCGGTTTACGGTCGAAGAACGGATTTTTAGCCGTCGCGCTGAGCGGAATGGCCAGCACGGCCCGACAGCCCGGCAAAAGATCCATCGCCAGAGCCGCCACTCCAGCCGAATACAAGACCCGACAATCCGTCCGATGGTCGGCAGCCACCGAGACCGCCGAACCGACCGCTATACCGAGGTCGTTGGTGTTAAAAGCACACGGAGCCAGCGGTACCTGGAGTGCCTTCTGCTCGCAGGTCGGGAAACCGCACCAACCGCAATTGAGCCCTAGCGTTTCGTATCGGCTCCCGATCAGGACCACGACTCCGGCCTGACGGATATTCTCGGCATCGCGGAGGAAAAATCCCCGTCCCGACTCTTCACCCATCTGTTGTAGTTTGTCAGCCAGCCGCAATCGGTCCT
>JAIDFC010000079.1 GCA_029054535.1 Rikenella sp.
GCGTTGCACTGAGTCGATGATCTCCGCTCCCCCCTCGATCTTCACGGCGTCGGCCTCGGTCTCCTTCATGATCCGGATCGCCGAGTTCAACGCCTCCTTGGAGTTCCCCTGATAACTCCCGAACGGCAGATCGACCACCACCAGCGCCCGTTCCACGGCCCGAGCCACCGCCTTCCCATGATAAATCATGTCGTCGAGCGTCATCGGTACGGTGGTCTTGTACCCTGCGATGACGTTCGCCGCCGAGTCGCCCACCAAAATCACGTCGATCCCCGCTGAGTCCATAATCCCGGCCATCGTATAGTCATAAGCCGTCAGCATCGAGATCTTTTCGCCCCGCGCTTTCATCTCGGCCAGCCGCAACGTCGTTACGGCGCGTGTTTTCCCTTCCGTTGACATGTCGTTCCTTTCAAGTCGTTCTTGATATCGCCCTCAAATGTATAAAACTTTTCAATTCTAAATAAAAACGGTGCTATTACTTTGTATACTCTGTTCTTTAGCTACGTGCGTGTACTGTCCCTTTCTTGAAAGAAAGGGACCCAAAGAACTTTCGGGAATGCTTGCGCATTCCATGACCGTTCTTAGTGAATGGCTTTGGGTTTTACTTTTGGGTCGGGGTTCTCCGGGGCGCAAAATTCTTTCATTGCATCATGCGCCCCGGAAGAAACCCCGGCCCAATGAAAGTTCTCAAGGCTCTTGACTACGGCAGCCCATGCGATACGCAGTATCGCCGAAAGTTTTTCTGGTTCTCTTTGTTCACAAAGAGAACAGTTCCATACAGTAGCCAATGATTGAGCATATAAATAATAGTATGGTTTTTTGCAGGGAATTGAAAAGTTGTTATCTTTGCAGTTCGAAATACCAAAAACAACAAGCGAATATGTACGCTATCGTAGAAATTGCAGGGCAACAATTCAAAGTTGAGAAAGGTCGTAAGCTCTATGTTCACCGTCTTGCTGACGCCGAAGGCGCCGGCGTGAGCTTCGACAAAGTCCTGTTGATTGACAATGACGGAAAGGTTGCAGTTGGCGCACCTACGGTAAAAGACGCCAAGGTCGAAGCTACGGTCCTCAAACATCTGAAGGATGACAAGGTGATCGTCTTCAAGAAGAAAAGACGGAAGGGGTATCAGAAGCAGAACGGGCATCGGCAGTGTCTGACGCAGATCGAGATCAAGGATATTATCGCTTAATGCGGCTCGATTGTTCGCTGTTTTCTCAGATTTTACAACCACGCTAAAAAAGTAACAAGTCATGGCACATAAAAAAGGGGTAGGTAGCTCGAAGAACGGCCGCGAATCCGAAAGCAAACGCTTGGGGGTTAAGTTGTTCGGCGGACAGGTGGCTAAGGCCGGGAATATCATCGTTCGGCAGCGCGGAACGGTGCACAATCCGGGCGAAAATGTCGGGATGGGGAAAGATCATACGCTGTTCGCTTTGGTGGACGGGACGGTATGCTTCAAGAAAAAGGCTGAAGGGAAGTCGTACGTGTCGGTGGTTCCGATTGCGGAGTAGCGGCGTTTCTGACCTTATCGGATCATACATAATTGGAGGCCGGTTTTCCGCTACAGCGAGAAACCGGCCTTTTTTGTTGGAAAAAATCGTAACTTTGAGTGTTCGCCGACGGGGCGGGGAGGGCGATCGTACGAAACGAAAATTATAGAGATAAAATGCTTACACTGAAACAGATCCGGGAAGAACGCGAACTGACCGTCGCCCGGTTGGCTAAGAAAGGGGTGGAGGCGGCTCCGGTGATCGACCGCATCGTCGCGCTGGACGACCGGCGCAAGGCGATCCAGCAGGAGTTGGACGCCAACTTGGCCGAACAGAACCGGATTGCCAAAGAGATCGGCGGTTTGTTCAAGGCCGGGAAAGCGGACGAGGCGAACGCTCTGAAAGAACGGGTGGCGGGGTTGAAAGAGCGGTCGAATGTGCTGGCCGACGAGCAGGCGACGGTGGTGGGCGAGATGGAGGCTGTGATTGTAACCCTGCCGAACCGGCCGGCGGAGATCGTGCCCGAGGGGAGTTGCGCGGCGGATAACCTCGTCGTGAAGATGGGTGGTCCGGAGCCGCGACGGCTTCAGGGCGAGGGGATTCTGCCCCATTGGGAGCTGGCCAAGAAGTACGACATCATCGACTTCGAGTTGGGGAATAAACTCACCGGGGCGGGTTTTCCGGTTTACA
>JAIDFC010000008.1 GCA_029054535.1 Rikenella sp.
CCGGCGGCGGGTGCGGGCCTTTACAACCCGCACCCAACCGCATCTGCCAACCCACCGGGCACCGCCGGTCGCGCGCCCGACGCCGCCCCACGCGGAGGGCGGTGCCGCTCGGCACGCGAAAACTGGAGTTTGCTCGGAACACTTCCGCCGGCGACGAGCTTTCCCCTAAAAAAACTGTGTTTGGCCGCGCGCCTGGGGAAATCATTCCCGATAAACTCTTCGGTTATCGAGTGATTTCGCTCTTTAGGCGAGCGCGCGGATTTCTCTTCGGAAACCGTGTCTGTCCGCGCGCTGGCGGAAATCTTGTTCAAAAGCGATTCACGCTTTTGAACGATTTCCTACTCCAGCTGTCGCGCGCGAGGTGCCGCTCGACACTCGAACCGGGCAGCCTTTACCCTACCTGCTTTGGCCGCGCGCCTGGGAAATCAAACCGATAAACGAGAGTTTATCGGTTTGATTTCCCTCTTTAGGCGTGGCGCGCTAATACCTACCAAAAAGAGAAACCGTGTCGGACTGCGCTCCCGCGCGGGCCCCGCGTGCTCGCGGCGAGCCGGCGATACTCCGTATCGCTATAACGTTCACAAAAACCGCGGCGGCAAATATAGAACAACGCCCCCTGCAAAAACTGCGGTGGGCGATACGCAGTATCGCTAACGGCCGTTCACAAAGCGAACGATTCCCGCACGTTGCTAAAGAACGATTCGTGTCAATAAACAGAATTCTATGATTACGAGAATTTAGTTATTGAATCGTGAGCAATTGATCGATATACAGTCGATCGTTCGCGAGTCGAGGTACTTTGTTTTGTCCGCCGAGTTTTTGTCTGTTTTGCATCCACCGGTAGAAGACTCCTTTGCGTGCGACGACCAGTTTAGGCGGCATGAGGGTCGAGTTTTTGAATCGTTTGGCCGCGTAGTCGGAGTTGACCTCCTGGAGCGTTCTGTCGAGGATCTCGGCAAAAAGCATCGCATCCGAAGGCGGGGTGTCGAATTCGACGAGCCATTCGTGTCCTCCCTTCGAGCGACCGTCCATGAAGATCGGTGCGGCGGTGTAGTCGAGTACTTTGGCTCCCGTGGCCACAGCTGCCGCCGTGATGGCCCGGTCGGCGTTGTCGATGATGAGTTCTTCGCCGAAAGCGTTGATGTAGCTTTTGGTCCGCCCCGTGATCCGGATTTTGTGCGGTGCGAGGCTGGTGAATTCGACCGTGTCGCCGATCATGTAGCGCCACAATCCGCCGTTGGTCGAGATAATCATCGCGTAGTTGACCCCCGTCTGAACGTCGGCCAGTGTAATGGCTTTCGACGGATCGTGCAGCTCATTGACCGGCAGGAACTCGTAGAATACGCCGTAGTCCAGCATCAGGAGCATGTCCCGCGTCGAGAGGTTGTCCTGCAGGGCGAAGAATCCTTCCGACGCGTTGTAGGTCTCCATGTACTTCATCTGCGTCGACGGAATGATCCGTTCGTACTGTTCGCGATACGGGGCGAAGCTGACTCCGCCGTGGATGAAGAGCGACAGGTCGGGCCACACTTCGAGCAGGCTGTCCGTTCCGGTGTATTCGAGCAGGCGGTTCATCAGCACGAGGTTCCACGACGGAACGCCGGCGAACGAGGTAATGTGTTTGCGCGAACATTCGCGGCAGATGGCTTCGACCTTGCGTTCGAAGTCGGGGATCAACGCAACCTGGGTCGACGGTTCGCGCAACCGATCCGCCCATCGCGGCATGTTGCGGATCAGAATCGCCGACAGGTCGCCGCTCTGTGCCCCGGCTCCC
Source organism: Rikenella sp. (assembly GCA_029054535.1). Classification (GTDB taxonomy): domain Bacteria; phylum Bacteroidota; class Bacteroidia; order Bacteroidales; family Rikenellaceae; genus Rikenella. The sequence goes on from JAIDFC010000008.1 coordinate 1,775, forward strand.
AAGGTGTCGAGCCGATGGCTCCCCCCCAAGGTCAAGGTCTTCCCCCGAAACGCCCGACTCTCCGGATGGTAGTAGGCGAAAACGGCCATCGTATCCCGTCCGCCCTGGAAATGGCACTGTCGGAGCGATTCTCGCGTGATGGGAATGTATTTGCTCCGGTCGCCGGTGGTTCCCGACGACTGTGCGAACCAGACCGCACGACCCGGCCACAAAACGTTCGCCTCGCCCCGCCTCACCCGTTCGATGTCGCCCTGCAAGTCGTCGTACCCCACGATCGGAAGACGCCGCTGAAAGGCCTCCACGCGCTCGAAACCGCCCAGGCCGTAGCGAGCAAAATATTCGGTTCGGGCACCGTAACCCATCAATAACCGAAACTGCTCGTACTGAACCTCCCAAGGCAAACGACGAAACCGCTCGATCGAACGCAAACGCTTCCGGTAGACCGTGGATAATAACGTATTGATCAATGCCATATGCTCTTTGAATATCAATTCTTTTCTTTCATTGGCCTTTGCATGGGCTACTGTACGGAACTGCCGCTTTTTAACTTCGTTTTCCTCGCGCTACCTCGGCATAGTCCGCAAGCGGCCTCTGCTCTCGCTACGCTGCTCGGTTGTTCACAAAAAGAACAGTTCCATACAGTAGCCCATGCAAAGGCCAATGAAAAAAAAAGAACAGTTATTTAAAAAAGAGTTTGAGGATATCGTTTCCGTTGGCAAGGATGACGATTCCGAAGACGATAATCATACCGATGAGTTGCGCCCGTTCCATGAATTTGTCGCTGGGAGCGCGTCCGGTGATCATTTCGTAGAGAATGAAGACCATATGCCCCCCGTCGAGCATGGGGATCGGCAGAATGTTGAGCACGGCGAGCATGATGGAGATCAAGGCCGTGATTTGCCAGAACGAGAGCCAGTCCCAGTGTCCGGGAAAGAAGTTCCCCATGGCGATGATCCCTCCGACCGATTTGTAGGCTTCGGTTTCGGGCGAGACGATGAGTTTGAGCTGTTTGAGGTAGCTTCCGATGGAGGTGAAGGCGCGTTTGCAGCCGACCGGAATCGCTTCCAGGAATGAGTATTGTCGGGTGCTGATCGGGTAGATCTCCGCGAGGTTGACACCCGCGAGATAAGCTCCGATCTGTCCTTCGTCGGCCACCGGAACGGCCGCCGTCATGCGTTGTCCGTTTCGGACGAACTCCAGCAGCACGGTATCCCCCTTGTGTGCCTGGAACGCGGTCCGAAATTGGTCGAACCAGCGCATCGAGACGCTGTCGATCCCGGTGAGCGAGTCGCCGGCCATGAGTCCGGCCGCCGCAGCTCCTCCGCCCGGCGCCACTTTACCGATCACGAACGGTGTCCGGAGCGAGATAAACTCCTTGTCCTTGAGCATCGCCTTGATGTGCCGCGGGTCGATGGTAACCGCGGTCGGCACCCCGTCGCGTTCCACCATCACTTCGCGCGCGTCGTCCAGCAGAATGGTCGCCGGCACTTGGAGGTAGTTGTCCACGTATTCCCCCCCGACGGTCAGAATCTTATCTCCGTCGCGAAACCCGATCTCGTGCGCCACCGGACTGAACATGAAACCGTGCTCGACGTTCCGGGTCTCGATATACGAGTCGCCCCACTTGTAGGTAATCCCGATGTAGATCCCGATGGCCAGCACGATGTTCATCAACACCCCTCCCACGATAATCAACAGCCGTTGCCAAGCCGGTTTCGACCGAAATTCCCACGGTTGCGGTTCGCTCTTGAGCTGTTCGGTGTCCATCGACTCGTCCACCATCCCGGCGATCTTGCAATACCCGCCGAACGGGACCCAGCCCATCCCGTATTCCGTTTCGCCGATGCGGAACTTGAAGATCGAGAACCAAGGGTTGAAAAAGAGGTAGAATTTGTCGACCCGTGCGCCGAAGAGCTTGGCGAACAGGAAGTGGCCGAGTTCGTGGACCAGCACTAACAGCGAAAAACAGGCGATGACCTGTAGAACTTTGATGAAAATCTCCATGTATCCCTCGTCGTTGTTGTTTTTCTAAATGAATCAGGTAAAATAAATTCTGGTTCGTCGTCGCCCCCCGCGCCCTTATCGAGCGAGCGTTGCGCCGACCTGTTCCCGCACCTCGGCGTCGAGCGACGCATAATCGGCCATCGTCTTCAGCGGCGACACGCGTCGAGTCGTGGTGTCGAGCGCCTGCCGAACGGTCCGATAAATATCCGTAAACCGAATCCGCCCCTCCAGAAACGCCGCCACAGCCGCCTCGTTGGCGGCATTCATGACGCATCCTCCCCCCGACCCGTAATCGCCCCGTAACACTTCATAGGCTAATCCCAATGCAGGATACTTCGCCTCGTCCGGCGCTGCGAAGGTGAGTCCTCCGCACAAGCACGGTTCGAACGCCCGAACCCCCTCGCCCCGAATCGGCAGCCGATAAGGGAAGGTCAGCGCATATTGGATCGGCAGCCGCATGTCCGGCACTCCGAGTTGTGCCTTGAATGCCCCGTCCTCGAACTCGACAAACGAGTGGACCACCGACTGCGGATGGACCGCGACGTCGATCCGTTCGGCCGGCAGGTCGAACAGCCACCGGGCTTCGATCACCTCGAATCCTTTGTTCATCATGGTGGCGCAGTCGACCGTGATTTTACGCCCCATCTCCCACGACGGATGGCGCAGCGCATCCGCCGCCGTCATGCGGTCCAACTCGGCGGCGGGCACATCCCGAAACGCCCCTCCCGAAGCCGTCAGCACCAAACGCTTGATCGAAGAGGATTTCTCGCCCACCAGGCACTGGAAGATCGCCGAGTGTTCCGAGTCGACCGGCACGATCGGCGCGTTGTAATGCCTCGCCTCCTCCATCACCAGTTCGCCCGCCACCACCAAAGTCTCCTTGTTGGCCAGCGCCACCTTTTTTCCCGCCCGGATCGCCGCCAGCGTCGGCGCCAGCCCCGCAAATCCGACCATCGCCGAGACGACGGTATCTACGCCGGACGAGACGACGCATCCCGCCGCAGCATCCGCCCCGGCATAGACCTTGATCGGCAAATGCGCCAGGGCGTCGGATAACGGTGCATAGAACGTGTCGTCGGCAATCACCACGGCATCCGGTTCGAACTCCGCCGCCTGTCGCGCAAGCAGCTCCCAATTGCTCTTCGCGGCGAGCATCTCGACGGCGAACAGCTCGGGATAAGCCCGCACCACCTCCAACGTCTGGGTCCCGATCGAGCCGGTCGACCCCAGCAGAGCGATATGTTGGCGTCTCGCCTCCATGTTCAATCCCCCTTCCGCGTTAGAATACGATGTAATTTTCCGGATCCATCGCGGTCCCGTTATACCACAGTTCGAACGTGATGTGCGGAATCTTGCTGTCCGTAGCTTGTCCGGTCATCGCCACCGGCTCGCCGGCTCGCACGTGCTCGCCGGTTCCTTTCATCGATTTGGCCACCTGTTTGTAGATCGAAACCATATTCCCCCCGTGCTGAACCGCAATGATGTTTCCGTACTCCGGATTCCACGAGTTGAGGATCACGGTCCCGTCCAGCACCGCCAGCACCACCTGATTCGGCGTCGGCGCGATCTCCACCCCGAACACCCCGGTCTGCGGCGAGAAGGTCTGCGATATCACCCCCTTGACCGGCGGCAGCATCTCGAACGAGCTCTTCCCGTTCCGCACCCGTCCGACGGTCCCGTCCGAGAGCCGATACGGCGACCCGTCGTCGGTCATCTGGTCGCGCAGCACGGAGTCCAGCGCGATCCGCGGCGAAACGCTCCCCCGCAACCCCTGGCGATGCACCGTGTCGTCCCCCGCAACCGGCACCTGCCCGTCCAGAATCTTCGCGAAATCGGCATGGTAAGCCTCCCACCGTCCCACCTCGGCCGACAGCGAGTCGAGCTTCATGATATTCGCGATCAACGCCTCCCGCGACTTGCTCCCCGGATAACCCGGAATCAAATCCAAAATCGGGGTGTAAGCCACCGTCGTCAGGGCCAACGCAAACAAAATCAACAACAACGCGATCACGGCCAGCACCATGCTGGTCCGACTCACGAAAATGTGCCATATCTCCTGACCGGTCCGTACGTTCCGCAACGACAACTTGTTCCGCTCCCGCAGGTAACCGAAGATCTCTTTCAACTTCATGAAATTCTCGCTTTACAATCGTACAAAGATAAACTTTTTTTATCACCGTACTTTAATTATTGTATAACCCGGTTTTTGTGCCGTGTCTGACTGTTCTTTTTGTGAACAAAAAGAACCAAAAAAACTTTCGGCGATACTACGTATCGCATGGGCTGCCGTAGTCAAGAGCACTTTGCCGTGTTTTGGGTGGGGACGTTCGGCGTAGGCGCGCTGAGGTAATTCACACATTACGCGCCTCGCCGAAAGCCCCACCCCACACCAATGGGCCGGAGCATTAGATTGCGGATGCCTAAGGAGTAGCGTAGCTAGTTAAAAGTTTTTGGTGCCGCTTTTTACAAAAAGCGGCAGTTCCAGTCGGTAGCCAATGAATGGGATATTCCGATAATAAAACATACGAAGTGATAACAAAGATTTATCTTTGCGAGGTTATGAGACGGATTGTTTTTGAGAAATACCAGGGAGCCGGGAACGATTTCGTGTTGATCGACGCCCGAGAAGGGTGGCCGGGGTTGACGCGCGACGAGGTGAGACGGTTATGCGATCGTCGTTTCGGGGTGGGTGCCGACGGGTTGATGACCTTGGAGCGCGATCCGGCGGGGACTGATTTTTACATGCGTTATTATAATTCGGACGGCGGCGAGTCGACCATGTGCGGGAACGGCGGTCGGTGCATCGCTCGGTTTGCGGACCATCTGGGAA
>JAIDFC010000080.1 GCA_029054535.1 Rikenella sp.
ACAAACCGCGCCGCAGGCGCGCGGGACGGCCGCCACCCAACGGCTGTCCCGCAACTCGACAGGGCTCGTTGCGTTCCTGTCGGGCGACCGGCTCGGGTACAACGTTTAAATATTCTCCGCACGTCGCCCGCGAGAATTCTTCGAGATCTCCCCATGACGGGCCGGAGCTTCGCCCCGCGAAGGCCCGCGTTTTCTCGCTGACGCTCGGCGGACTTCGCAACCTCCGGCCCGTTTAATTCCCAAGTCATGTTTGTCCGCGCGCTGGCGGAAATCCTGTTCAAAAGCGATTTGCGCTTTTGAACGATTTCCTACCCCAGCAATCGCGCGCGGGTTCTTTTCAATAGAGAAACCGTGTCTGACTGCCCTCAAGCCGAGCGGGCTCCGCGTGCCCGCGGTGGGCTTGCAAAACTGCGTTTTGCTTGACCGTTCTAAAAACAACCTCGGACCGCGCGCCTGCGAAATTCATCCGTTTCAACTACCCGTTGAAACGGCGTATTTCGCTACTTAGGCGTGGCGCGCGGGTCATCTAACCGAGAAACCGTGTCTGACTGCCCTCAAGCCGGGCGGGCTCCGCGTGCCCGCGGTGGGCTTGCAAAACTGCGTTTTGCTTGACCGTTCTAAAAACAACCTCGGACCGCGCGCTGGCGAAAACGCAAAACTCTACAACGCCCGAACGACCTTCATCATCTGCTCGCCCAGCCCGATACGGTAGCCCTGCGAGAAGAAAACCACCCGACCGAACGTATCCGCCACCACGAAAATCGGCAGATCGTTCCGATTGGTCAGCTCCAGCGACCGCGCCAGCATCTCCGACACCTCGCCGCCGCGATCCACCCCGTAGACGATCGTCCCCGGCAGATCGCCGAACTCCGAGGCGTCGAACGCCGCCAACTGGTCGTCCGTCGGAAAGAGGAATACCAGCCCCCGACCCCACTCTTCCAGCTCCGCCTTCAGAGCCGCCACATCACGCAACGCGTGATTCGTCGGCTCCTTCTTCGCCTCCAACAACGCCAGCACGAAATATCCCCGACCGGTCGTCGACAAAATCGAGACCGGTTCGGTCGCCCCCTGCGGCACGAACTTCGACTCCGGATTCATCGTCCCGATCACCTGCACCGAGTTATCGTCCTCACGCATCGTCATATCGATCGTCGTCAGCTCGCCCGCCCGGATCGGAAAATAGCGAACCTCGCTCAACACCGTTCCGTCCGCCATCCGCGTACCGCTCACCAGCCTGTAATCTCCCTCTTCCAGCTCCACCGGCCGAGCGAAGATCGCCGCCAGCGAACCCGCCGCCCCCATGTCCGCATCCGGATCGCTCAGTTCGATCGTTTCGTACCGCCCGTTGCGGAGCTTGCCCACCGTGAAATGGCTGTAGTATTTCGGATCGTCGTTGTGTTTGGACGGCGTATAATCCACCGCCAACCGCCCGCGCGGCACCGCCGAGGCAGCCGAAGCCGCCGCCAGTTCGCCGTCGAAGTCGACGTTCCGCCACGCCTCCGTACCGCACGTCGCCCCGAGGTCGTAGTACTGCAACCGTCCCGTAATCGGTTCATACCGCGCCGGAATCCCCTTCGACCGCGCCAAGGCGATGAAGAACCGATCGCGCGCCGCCCGGTCGCCCCGACCGAGCCGTTGTACCCCGAGCGCCGAGATCGGAATCCGGGCCGGATTCAGGCTGTCCACCAGCTCGATCCCCTTAGCCCGCGCGACGATCGCCTCGATCTCGGCCGGTTCGCCGGCCATCGCAGCCCGATACGGCACCAACAGCTCCGTCCCCACCCGCGGATTGAGAATATACTCCTTGAAATAGGGTCGATCCTTGTACGACGCCGCCCCGTTCAAGTGATCCGTCAGCACCGCCGCGGGCGTATCCCGCAGGTCCTTGGTCGACACGACGTCCAACAGTTCGAACGCCACATCCAGCTCTCCGGCAGCCGCAGCATCCGTCAAAAACTGCGCCACTTCGGCCCAGTTCCCGCGACTCGTCGCGATCGCCTCCCACACTCGCGTCGTATCGGCTCCGATCCGACCGGCCAACGCAAAAACATCCCTCTTCGACATCCAGCCTGCAATATAAGCATTCCGAATCGAGTCCTCACGCGCCAGCCGCACGTCATTGGCCGCCCGCTGCTCCGGCGTTACGCGGTTTTCGGTCCGCCCTTCGGCCGGCGGCACAATGTCGAACGCCACGGCATAAGCCTCCCCGATACCACCCCGGTGATTCAGCGTGATGGTCAGCGTATCCTGCTTCCCGAACGAGAGTTTTCCGTAGCCGAACCGATCGCCGTCGGTCGCCCAAACCAACATATCTCCCAAACCGGCCGTCATGAAGGTCCTCCCCTCCGCATCGGCCGCCTTGCGCACCGCCGGGTAGAACTCGGCGTAGTTGTAGATCCCGAAATCGACCCGCGCCCCCGGCACCGCCGCGCCGGCCGTGTCGCGCACCAGTACCGTAGCCTGCGCCACCGGTGCGTAGTTGTGCGTAACGTTGATCTCCGTATAGAGCGGCGTCCGGCCGATCACCTCCTCGTCGCCGACGTACTCCCCGAAGACCTTGGTGTGCATCAGCATCCCCCGTTTGCTCGGCCCGTCGAACCACCCCATGTCGAGCACCGGTTCCGGTTCGCAGGCCCCGAAGTAGTACCACTTCCCGTCTGCCCACGCCTCGACCCACGCGTGGTTGTCGTCCGTATGGGCCCACCGCGGCGTATAGACCTGCCGCGCCGGAATCCCCACCGCCCGCAGCGCAGCCACCGTAAAGGTAGACTCCTCGCCGCACCGTCCCTGGGCGTTCCGCACCGCCGCCGACGGCGACATCGTCCGTCCGTCGCTCGGCGTGTAGATCACCTTCTCATGACACCAGTGGTTCACCTCCAGAATCGCCTCCTCCATCGTCAACCCCCGCACCCGGTCCTTCAGCTCCTCATAGAACACCGACCGCGAAGTATCCAGATTCTCATTATTGATCCGCACCGGCAGCACATAGTGCAGGAACAGTTCATCGGGCACCGTCCCGCCCCACGGCATCTCGTCCGCCGCCCGCAGCGACGCGCGGACGTTGCTCAAATAAAGCTCCGGCGCATAATCGGCCGCGTCCCCCACCGGCATATAAGCATACAGGAACTCCATCCCGTCCCGTTCGCGCGCGTCGAGGTCGGCCGGCAGCTCCGGCAGCCACGCAGCGCGTTCGGCCAGATGCGTCGCAACCCGTTCGCGAGTCTGCTCGTTTTTCAAGAGCCGACCGCCGCCGCAGGCGGTCAACAGAACGACGCCCATCCAGGCATACCCGATTCTTCTCATCGTATTCGACATCTGTGTATCTGTTTTTTTAAGAATGATTACTCGGCCCAATAATTTTTCTCCTCCTCGCGCGGCATGACCACCAGCCGCACGGTCCGCCGCTTGGCGCGCAAGCGGAGCCAGTCGATCAATTTCTCGCGCCGACCGGCATCGAGCGGCGAATCGCCCGTAGTCGTGATGCAGCAGTAGATCACCGTGTCGACCGCCTGTCCCTCGCCCGTGAAAACCGGCACTTTCGCCAGACTCACCCGATCCACCGACCCGCTCCCCCATAGCAAGCTCAACTCGCGGGCAATGTCGGCCGTCGGCAGCGTATCGCTCAGATAGCGTTCAGTGAGCTGTTGCAACTGTTCGATCCGACGGTTTTTCTCATCCAAGATCTCGGTATTGCTCCGCAAGACGTTCTGCAGCGTATAGCTGTCGAACGCTCCGCCGTCGGCTCCCGCCTGCCGCACGACCAGCGTCGTTCCCTCCAGACGATAAGCCCCCAGCTGGTTCCGCGCCACGGCGATCGCCTCTTCCGGCACCTGACGCCCCATGAGCATCACTTCGATCGTGCAGCTGTCGCCCCGATAGGTCGGCACGGCGCTGACGACCTCGCTCCCCTCGAACGTCAACACGCGGTCGATATACTCCCTCGCGTTGCTCTCGAAGATGGTCCGCTGCACGATCCCGTAGGCCAGGTAGATGCTCGGCCCCAGCGTCAGCACCACCACCGCCGTCATATACCGTTTCGCGCGCTGCTCCAGCCTCGGATCGGCGATAGCGACTTTCTTATATTTCAGAAAACGAACGATCAGGAAAGTCCCCAAGGCAATAAAAACGGCATTGATAAAGAAGAGGTAGAAAGCCCCTCCGAAGAAGGCCCAATTGCCGTAGGCCAGCCCGAAACCGGCCGTACAGAGCGGCGGCATCAAGGCCGTCGCGATGGCCACCCCCGGGATGACGGTCGAGGTTCGATCCTTCCGCGACTGGGCCACGATCCCGGCCAGCCCCCCGAACAACGCGATCAGGACGTCGTAGATCGTCGGCGTAGTCCTGGCCAGGAGTTCGCTCTGGGCCGTGCTGAGCGGACTCGCCCAGAAATAGAGGGTCGACGTGGCCAACCCCACGACGGTCGCCAGCGCCAGACTGCGCAACGACTGCTTCATGAGGTCGAAATTATTGACCCCCAGCGCCAACCCCACCCCCATGATCGGTCCCATGAGCGGCGAGACGAGCATCGCCCCGATAATCACCGCCGTGGAGTTGACATTCAACCCGATCGAAGCGATGAAAATGGCGAAGATCAAGACCCAGAGATTGGTCCCCCGGAACTCGACCCCCTTTCGGATATTGGCCCGGACCTCCTCTTCGGAGGCTTTGTCGTCATCGAGATTGAAATACTCGCGCAGGAACGCACGCACGCGGTCCCAGTGCGACTTGTAAGGTTTCTTCTGAGGAGCATCCATAAACGCGCATCTTTCGAGATGGTTACCGAGACAAATATAACGCTTTTTCCGACCACCCGCCTCGGCACCGTCCGACCGCCCGAGAAGAAAAAATGAGCCGAAGATTTCGCAATCTAACTTTTTTGTCTACATTTGAACGACGATCGGACGCCGTGCGACGATCAGAACAGAACGGAAATCACTCATTTTTAAACCGAACGGCACGCCTACCCTCCTCACCGAGGGCTGCGAACCGTTCCAAACCTAAAAAACAACAATTTCGTATGAGCAATTTTGACTACAACGACCGGAGCGAGATGGACTCTATGGGCGATGAACTGTACTCCGTGCCGGTGAAGGCGGGGAAGCGGATCTATTACTTCGACGTGAAAGCGACGCGCGGGGGAGACTACTACCTCACGATCACCGAAAGCCGAAAAAAACAGATGCGCGACGGAAGCTTTACGATCGACAAACATAAGATCCACCTCTACAAAGAAGACTTCCAGAAATTCGGCGAAGGGTTCAAAGAAGCGGTGGACTACGTGAAACGCGAACGCCCGGAACTCTTCAACCCGGACGGATCGGCCATCGGGTCGAACAACGGGAACGGCGGATCGGACGACGACTTCTTCAAAGGGTTGTAGTCCGTCGCTTTCGTCGAAACCGATTTCGTGCCGCTCGGGGAACCTTGCGTACTCGCTGCGCGTTGGATTCTTTGAGCGGTACCGAGCGTTATGAACCGGGACACGGAAGTACTGGTAGCACTCAGCGGCGGAATGGATTCCGCCGCTGTCGTTTTGCAGCTGCGCGAGGCGGGTTACCGCCCTCGCGCGCTTTTTATGGACATGCTCGACTCCGAAACCGCCCGACGACGAGCACGAACCGTAGCCGAAGCCGTCGGACTCGACCGACTGCTCGTCGAAAACTGCGCCGAACGGTTCCGCCACCGAATCATCGACCACACCCTGGCCGAACATGCCGCCGGACGAACCCCTTCGCCTTGCGCCCGCTGCAACGCGCAGATCAAATGGCAACTGCTCGTCGAAGTCGCCGACCGACTCGGCATCTTCCACATCGCCACCGGACACTACGTCCGACGCGAGGAGCACAACGGACGATTCTACTTCGGACGAGGGATCGACCCGATTAAAGACCAATCGTATTACTTATGGGAGGTGCCGGAATCGTCGATCCGGCGAGCGATCCTACCGCTGGGAGAGTCCGCCAAAGGTCATGTTCGACAGAACCTGCGCGAACGATACGGGCTGACTGCGCTGGTCGAACAGCCCGAAAGCATGGGACTCTGTTTCTTAGGCGGCATCTCCTACCGTGAGTTTCTCCGGAGCCGCCTACCGGTCGACACGATATCCCCGGGCGACATCGTAGATCGCGAAGGGCGAATCGTCGGCCGGCACGACGGCTACCCGCTCTACACGGCAGGCCAAAAACGGGACCTCACGCTTTTCGACCCGCCGAAACCGGGCGAAAACTGGGCTGTGATGGCGATAGACGCCGCTCGGAACCGACTGATCGTCGCCCCGAGCGAAACGTTATACTGTCGCGAAATCACCCTGACGGATTGGCGGGCAACGCTCCCCGAAGCGTTGTTCACCGACCCGGAGACGTTGCAACTCGCGGTCCGAGGCCTCGGCAGGAACCCGAAAACGGGCTGTCGTATCGAACGTCTCCCCTCGGGAAATCTCCGCGCAACGCTCCTCCACGATGAGGCTTGGGCCATCACGCCGGGTCAACCGGCGGTCTTCTACCGCAACGGTCTCCTGCTCGGAGGCGGCATCCTGACCGATTGCCGCTATGAATAACGCTACCGGCCGAAATTTCGCTACGCTCAATCGGCCACTCCGCGGGCTACGGCCCGGACTGCTCAGAAACCGTTTCTACCCACGCACCGCAATTTTGCTTTGCAACCAACCGCGACCTCCGGTCGCGCGCGTCGCCGCCATCCCCGGCGAGGACTCGAAGAACACTGCTTTGTTGTTTTTCACCTTGCATCAAACGCGCCCAAAGGGCACGCGGGCCGCAGCCTCGCCCGCGGGAATCCTCCGAGATCTCACCATGACGGGCCAAGCCACCCCGGGCGGAGGACCGCAATGTTTACTCCGTTCACTTGCGCCTCCGCTGGCTCCGGCCCTGTTCGCCATTCTCTCGAAACAAACCGCGCCCTCCGGTCGCGCAACCACGCCGCCCATCGGCCGATTCCGCAACTCGGCATAAACCGCAATCGTAGATTGCGCGGGTCGCCGCCTCCCCCAGCGGCGGACCGGTGCCGCTCGGCACTCGAAAACTGGACTTTGCTCTGCAAGCCACTGCTGGCGGC
>JAIDFC010000081.1 GCA_029054535.1 Rikenella sp.
GGGAGATCTTGGAGGAAGGTGTGCGACGGCAGAGGTGGATTTTCCCGAGGTTTCGGATTGCCGTCAGCAAGGGAAGCAACGAGCACCGCCGAGTTGCGTCCCGCCGCATGGGATGGCGGCGATCCGCGCGCCTGCGGCGCGGTTTGCGGCGAATCTTCGTGAATCGCCAGGCGCGCGGACAAAGAAGTTTTGGAATAAAAAGGGCCGACGCCAGCGGAGGCGCAAGTGAACGGAGTGAACGTTGCGGCCCTCCGCCGGGGGTGGCTCCGGGCTGTCATGGGGAGATCGTGAAAGAATTTGCTCGGCTTGCCCGGCAGGCAATCGGCAGGCTGTTGTCTGGGCAGCGGGTGTCGATCTACAACCGGCAGGCCAACAAAATACCGATCGGCCCCTCTCCCTATTCCTGGAGGCAACGCAGCTGAAGACCATCTGCGTTGTAGCTGCTGTAATTCGGGATGACCCCGCCGAAGTGGAATCCTAAATGGAAGGCATAGGTCCCGGCCGTAATGGACGAGGACCAGCAGTATCCGTAGTAGCCGACCGCATACACCGTACCGTAGTAGGCATGGCGGAAGCCCGGAGCCGGGTAAAACGTCGCTGGAGGAGTATTGCTGCAAGCGATTGAAAATAAGCAGGATATGTACGAAAAATTTTGCGAATACGTAGCAAATCGTCGGTTGCTCGGTGAGTCGGATCGTGTTCTGGTGGCCGTGAGCGGCGGAATCGATTCCATGACGTTGCTCGATCTGATGCGGCGTTCGTTGGTTGGTCGGATCGGCGCGGCACATTGCAACTTCGGTTTGCGAGGCGAGGAGTCGGACGGGGATCAACGACTGGTCGAGGCTTATTGTCGCGACCACGGGATCCCGTTGCACGTCGAGCGGTTCGAGACCGAGGCTGAGGCGCGGGCTTCCGGCGAGTCGATCCAGATGGCGGCCCGTCGGTTGCGTTACGAGTGGTTCGAGTCGCTCTGCGAGCGGTTCGGGTACGATCGGGTTGCGATCGCTCACCATGCCGACGATTCGGCCGAGACTTTCTTTATCAACCTGTTGCGCGGCACCGGTCTGCGGGGGTTGACCGGCATCGGCGACCGTCGGGGGCGGATCGTCCGGCCTTTGTTGTTCGCCCGACGCGACGACATCGCGGCTTATGCGGCGTCGGTCGGAGTGCCGTACCGCGAGGATTCGACCAACGCTACCCTCAAATACCTCCGCAATCGGTTGAGACACGATATTTTGCCCCGCTTGGAGAGCGCTTCCGGAAATCGCTTTTCGCGGACGATGGAGGAGAATATCGTTCGGCTCCAGCAGACGCAACGCTTTGTGGATCTGTATGTCGATCGGTTGCGTGCGCGGGCGTTCGTTCGGCCCGAGGAGATCGACCCGGCGGCGTTGGATGCCGAATGTCGGGCATTCGAACTGTACGAGTTGCTGAGGCCTTATGGGTTTGCGTCGGAGACGGTGGCAGATCTGGCGGAGCTGTTGGAGGAAGACGGTTCCCGGGGGGCGGTTACGCTTTCCGGCAAACGGTTCGAATCGTTGAGGTGGGAGGCGGTGGTCGATCGGGGGCGGATTTTGCTCACGGAGCGTCGGGTCGAGCCGTTTCGGGACGAACGGTTGGCCGAGGACGATCCGAGGATCGAGTGGCTCTCGCCGAGCGACTTGCCCGACTCGCTCGCCGCGCCGTCGAACGTGGCCTACCTGACGGCCGATGCGCTGAAGTTCCCGCTCCTGTTGCGGCGGTGGAGGGAGGGAGACTGGTTCATCCCGCTGGGGATGGTCGGGCAGAAAAAGGTGAGCGATTTTCTGGTCGACGCGAAGGTCTCCGTGCCGGATAAGGCGCGTCAAGGGGTTTTGGTTTCGGGCGAGACGATCGTCTGGCTGGTCGGCCGTCGTATCGACGACCGCTATAAGGTGCGTCAGGATGCCCGACGTGTGGTTCGGATCACGTTGTGAGGTCGGTGGCGTGCGTTTGCGACGCGGCCGGAGTTGGTTCTTGAGAATGACATAGCGAAGCGCCGCCTCTTATGTCGGGTTTTGGTTGCCGGAAGGCCCAGGCAAAACGAAGTTTTGCAAGCCCCGCGCGGGAGCGCAGTTCTTGCATGTTGCCGAGCAAACTCCAGTTTTCGGGTGCCGAGCGGCACCGCGCCACGCCTAAGTAGCGAAATACGCCGTTTCAATGAGAATTGAAACGGATGAATTTCGTAGGCGCGGGGCCAGAAACTGTTTTTGGAGAACGGTCAAGCAAAACGAAGTTTTGCAAGCCCACCGCGGGCACGCGGAGCCTGCGCGGCTTGAGCGCAGTCGAACACGGCCCCGTCGCCCGCCCGCCTAAGTAGGAATTTCGCTTGATTTACGAGAGTAAATCAAGATGAAATTCCCGCGGGCGACGTGCAAAGAATGTTTCGCAGTTATTTTCGGGTCGGAGCCAGCGGAGCGGTCGCCCGAGCATGCGAGGAACGCGGCCCTCCGCCGGGGGGTGGCTCCGGCCCGCCATGGGGAGATCACGGAGGATTCCCGCGGGCGACGCACCCGTTGGGTGTTTTGCTTGAGTTCTCTCGGCCTTAAGATATTCCGCGCGCCACGCCTAAAGAGCGAAATCACTCGATAAACGAAGAGTTTATCGGGAATGATTTCGCAGGCGCGCGGGCAAAGCAAGAGTGCAGAGGTTTGGAAATCCCGCCCAGCGGGCGGGCGAGCCACCGCCACCCCGCGCGGTGGCGAGCAACTTCGTCGGCGCTCGTTGCTCTTCCCGCTGTCGGCGGCTCATATTCTCGCCCGTCAGGCCCTGAACCGGCAGGCCGTTATTGAGGTAGACATGAGTAGGTTCGAGTGCCGAGCGGCACCTCCCTATTCCTGGAGGCAACGCAACTGAAAACCGTGCGCACGGTGGTAGTCGTTATTCGGGCTGATTCCACCGTAACGAAGGGCCAAATAATAAGCATAAGTATCGGTCATTGTCGACGACCAACTGTATCCGCGGCCACCGACGTGATACAACGTACCGGAGCCTCCGTAATATCCGCTGTCGCGGAAGCCCGGAGCCGGGTAAAAGGCCGCCGGGTATTCGAAAAGGCACTCCGGCCTGGCCGTGTAGCTCGATAAACAGCCAATAAATCGCCCAACAACCCAATATTCCCCCAAAAACCTCTCCCCCCAAAAACAACAACCCCCGAAAAGCCGCCGCGGGGCGCGATCGAAATTTCGGACCGCCTCTTGTCGAAATATGGCTATCTTTACGCCACCGAACCGGCGAACGATTCGAACCGGTCCGGCAAATCGATCGAAAAATGAGAAGGAACGAATATGCTATGGTCGATGCGGCCGAGTGGCTCGAGTGGGATCGGCAACATCTGTGGCATCCTTATACATCGGCCGTCGAGCCGCTTCCGACCTATGCCGTGAGGCGTGCGGAAGGCGTGCGGCTCGAACTCGAAGACGGTCGGCGGTTGATCGACGGGATGTCGTCGTGGTGGTGTGCCGTGCACGGTTATAACCATCCTCGGCTCAACGCGGCCGTCGAACGGCAGCTCCGAGAGATGGCCCACGTGATGTTCGGCGGGCTGACCCACCGGCCGGCGGTGCTTTTGGGCCAGAAACTGCTTGCTTTGGCACCGGGAGCGTTGTTGCCGGAGGGGGATCGGCGAAAACTGGAGTATGTGTTTCTGGCCGATTCTGGTTCGGTGGCCGTCGAGGTGGCGATGAAGATGGCCATGCAGTGGCAGCATGCGCAGGGTCGTCCGGAGAGGAACGAATTTCTGACCGTCTGCGGGGGGTATCACGGCGACACGTGGAACGCCATGAGCGTTTGCGATCCGGTGGGGGGAATGCACCGCCTGTGGCAGGGGCGGCTGGCCGTGCAACATTTCGTGCCGCGACCGTCGGCGGCGTTCGGGTCGGCGTGGGACCCGGCGGCGTTGGAGCCGATGCGGCGCGCTTTCGAGGCGCACCATCGCACGTTGGCCGCCGTGATCCTGGAGCCGATCGTGCAGGGGGCGGGCGGCATGTGGTTCTACCATCCGGAGTATTTGCGCGGGGTGGCGGCTTTGTGTCGCGAGTACGGCGTGCTGTTGGTGGCCGACGAGATCGCGACCGGTTTCGGCCGGACCGGACGGATGTTCGCCTGCGAGTGGGCAGAGGTAGTGCCGGATATTCTGTGCGTGGGCAAGGCGCTGACCGGCGGGTATATGACGATGGCGGCGGTGATGGCGACGGGGCGGGTGGCGCGGGGGATCGACGGGCCGTTCATGCACGGGCCGACGTTCATGGGCAATCGGTTGGCT